>NZ_CP041197.1 GCF_006517815.1 Pseudarthrobacter sp. NIBRBAC000502770 | reverse complement strand
GGACGATTGCTGCTGTGGTGGGGAGAGGCGTCCGCGTTCAATGGATTCGTAGACGAGGGCAGCGACATCGCCAAGGGCGCGGAAAACGGGGCGAATGCCATGGATTTCCCGCTACGCCAAGAGAGGTCCCGTGCAAGTTGTTCAAAGTGATGGGGGAGCTGGATCAGGTAGACGTCGGCGTTGCGGCCGCGGGCATCGGAGACTTTGGTCAAGATGCCGTCTGAAGCTTGCTGAAGCATAGGGAGCAGTCTGGGAGACGGTTCCGTGGTGTTTGCCCAGTGCAGTAGCGAAGGTACGGCAGCCTACGTCCAGCAGATCGGTCTCCATGGTGCGCATGTAGCCGAGCACTGCCCGGAGCAGCAGGCGCAGGCTCAGGCCCTCGCGGCCGCGTTCTTTCAGTCGGTGGTCCAGAACCGCGTAGAGGACATTTTCCAGATCGTTCACAAGCTGGTGTGCACCAGCTTTGCTGGTAGTGCTTCCGCCCCCCCTGTGGGTTCTGGGGGGCTTGTGTCGTTAATACGGGTACTTCTTTTGCCTGTTGGCTGGTCTTGACGTTTTTGGATCCACCGGCAGGCCTCGGCCCATTCCGAGTCGATCAGGCGTTCCTGCCGGTCGGTGTTGGCGTAGAGGGCTGCGAGGCCGGGAACTGGCCGCCCAGCTCGAGGCGGACCTGAGCCAGGGTCCAGCCACAGGCTGCGAAGTGGTTCAGGACCGCCATGCGGGCCTCTGACGGGCTGGCGTACTTGGCCGTATCGTACAGGCCGGTACGGGCAAGCACGCGCAAGGGGGATTGGCTCCGACGAAGTAGGCGGGGCGGGTACCGTGCGCCGTAGCGGTGGCCGCCATTTTGGCCGTACGGTCCTTCAGTTCGCGGGCGCGCTGGAGCTCGGGCGCCAGAGCCCGCCGGAGCGCAGTAACAGCCCTGGAGTGATTACGACGGCGCAGGATGTCGTAGGCGCTAGCCAGGGGAGTGGTCAGGATCTGGTGACCACCGGACTTATGCGCGGAGCCCGGAACCCGGATACAGCCGTCGGTGACATTCTGGTGCGGACTCGGATCGAGACTCGGAGCCAGGAGAGTCATGGCTTCGACGAGTTCCCGGGCCTCCGGGCCGCTCACGCTTTCTGCGAGCGGGATATAGAGGTGACGTCCGCCGCTGGGGGAGAAGTCCTCGACGTAGCGGACACCGCAACTCTCAAAGAGTTCCCCGAGGCGTTTGGCGTCGTCATCGACGACGCCCTGCAGAGCCTTGGAGGTGTCCAGATCAAGGCAGAGCGTAGCCACTGAGCCGTCCGACGCGTGGATGAGGACGGCCGCCGGCCGTGTCGGCAACGTCGCCGTTATCCGGGGCGGGTTCTGCGGCCGCGGGTACTGGAAGCGACCGCCGATCCAACGTCCCAAGCGGTAAGTAGGGGCGCCGGCGATTAATGGGGCGAGTGCCCATGTCATATCGGGCGTGACTTGACGCGCTGATCGCGGTGCGTCAGTTGTTGACGGCGCAGCCGCTACAGGTACCATAGACAACAGCTAGTCCCTTCGGGGTATAGCAAATGGAGCGCCCCTCACGGGGAGCTTGGTAAGTTCAGATCGTCGTCCGGCAAGATTTCGGATCTGAACGGCATACTTTTTGAAGGCCCGCGAAAGCGGGCCTTCAGTCTTTAACTGGCCTTAGCGATAGGCAAAGCCTCCTGGCCAGTGAGGTGGTTTAGGTCGATCGTTTTGAGGTGAGCATGCACGAGCCTAGCGATGAGGTCACTTCGGCTTTCATTGGTTGCGTTCACGACGGCCGCCAGTTTCTCGGCGTCCGAGATGGGCAAACGCGCCGTGATTACGTGACGCTCACCCTTGCTTAGCTGTGGCATTTTCCCTCCCAGGACCGAAGTTACTTTCTATACACAACATGAATCAGATTCTATTAAGTGGGAAGGCGTGCGGCGTGTCGTCGGAGCCTGCCCTTAGGGCAGCAGCCAAGGCGGCTCTCATGCTGTTGTCCCTGGTGTAATGCTCCGAGTCCATCGGGGACTCCTTGTCCTGTGTGTCAGTACGTGTTTTCGGAAGCTTGGTAGGGTGGCTCCTTGCCAAGGCGCCGTCGGGCGCTGATTTCATAGTACACATTACTGAAATTTTTTCAGTGGATTACCGGAGCCGCAGGGACATGGAACAGTCCACACTGACCGCTGACGTCATCGAGACGCTGAACCTTCCCGCGTACCCGGACCTGGGCGACCTAGTGACTGCGGTCGAAGAAAAATACGGCAAACGTCTGGTCTTCGAGGAAGGCACAGTGGACAGCCTCGGCGAAGGTGTCACCGGGCAGTGGATCGATACTCCCAGCCATGGCATCGTCCGTTATCTGCGGGGTGCCAAGGCTTGGAGTGTTCACGTCGTGCTGCATGAACTGAGCCACATTCTGTTGGGCCATAAGGGGAAGCCTCTCGACGGACTTATCGCGGGGTCTTTCTTCTCCGGTATTGGCAAGCGAAACGGTGTCAGCTGGATGTGCCGTACAGTGGACGTTCCCCTGGACGAGGCGGAAGCTGCCGCCGAAAATTTGGCCTATGGTTTGGCCCGGGTTCTGCATGCCACGCCCGTGAAGGCGGCCACGAAGGCCGAACGAGTGTTTGGCCTATGATCGCCGCTGCTTTCTGGATCCTGGCAACAGTATTTGCCTTTCGCCTATATTTCGTCGCTCGCTGGGGGTCCTCAACGGCGTTTGTTGGTGCGATCGGCATCGGTGTCCTCGGCCTCTTTTTTACAGGTGTCGTCGTCCCCGAAGAATCCATTGATGGTGCCCTTGGCGGCATCAACTTTCTGCACCTCGTTCGCAATTTGTGTGTCACAAGCGCCGTCTGGCTAGTGCGAGAGGGAATCTTCGCTGCCTACTCTCCGGATGAGAGCTACCGCTCACGCTTCAGCCACCGACCCGTTGCAGCCGGCCTTGGGGCGCTTGCGATCACCATTCCGTTCCTGTTCCAGGAGTTCGTTCCGACGACTCTTAGCTACGTGCCGGAAAATGTCCAGCAGCTGCCCGTCTTCCTCTACGCCAGCGTCTACATGGGCATTTTGGCGTTGTTGGCCGTTTCCGTCCTTCGAATTTGCCTCCAGCCGCAGGAAAGCCTGCCCGTCCGCGTGAGTTCCCGGGTTGTTGCAGCCGGCATGGCTCTGGTCGCACTCGCGTCGGTCGAAGAGATCGCCTACATGACCGTCATGCACACCGATGTGGGCGGCTCGGCTCTCCACCAGGTTCTATACGTCCTGTTCAATCCGTTGTTCTACGGCGGCGTTCTGCTGACTTCTCTCGGGCTGGGCATCCCGCCGGTGGTTAAGGTGTGGCGCCGCCTGCAGCTTTGGGACCGGGCCGCCTTGGTCTTTCTTACGGCCACGCTGGGCAGAGCATACTGGGGACTCTCCCGTGCGGCTTGGATGCGGGCCATTGTGACCAGCTTCTATGCGAAGCACCCCTCCGTCCGCCTGTACGAGTTCGTTATTCGCTCCAGCGATCACAAGGTCGCTCTCTCGGGCGATCCACACCCATGCTTGCCGGCCGTGTCCTAGACGCAGTCCAAGCCCGATTTGATGGCGGCGTCGGTTCTCTGGAATCTGTGCTGCCGGTAAAGGCACCTCAGTGACAGCAGAAACCGCGACCCTTACCACCGCAGAGAGATCCTCCACAGCAATTGGGCGTGTGGCTCGGTCCGCAACCGAGATTGCGCAGCCGCCCCTGGTGTTGTCCCTCCTGCTGATTTTGGCTTCTCTGCTGAGTAACCAGTGGATGGTCTCTATTTGGTCGGGCATTATCGCTGCCCTTTTCATCTGCCTGGTGCCATTTACAGTCGTACTGTTGCTTGCCAAGAAGGGCCAGTTGACGGACCACCATGTTGGAGACAAGAAACAACGCCGCCCGGTCATGCTCTGGACCTTGGGCTCGTCGCTGCTTGGCTGCGCAATTCTCTCGATCATGGGCGCGCCCCAGCCAGTCTGGGGGCTGATTGGCGGGATTCTCTGTGGGATCGTGGCGCTAATTCTGGTCAGTCCGATCTGGAAGATATCGGGCCATGCAATGACGTTGGGCGGCGCGACCGTGTCAGCTGTACTGATGTTCGGCTGGCTGGGGCTTCCGTTCGTTGTGGCGGCCCCGCTTGTCTGCTGGTCCAGGGTTTATCTCCGGGACCACTCAGCTCCTCAGGTCATTGCCGGGTTCATAACCGGCGTAGTCGCATTCGGAGCCTCATATACTCTCATTGTCGGCTGATCTTTCACGTGGCATCCACGAAGCCGCCAGGTCTGACAAGTGGCCTCAACGATGACGGAATTAAAAAGGAGGGCTGTGACTTCGCTACCACTGGCAGAGCGCTGCCCCCGGGATGTGGCCGCCCTCGCTGGCCGGGAGCAGGATCACGCGTGAATTCGAACGACAACCCCATAGATCCTCGCAGCGACAAAGAGGTTCTCGCATCGAAAATCCAGCTTCTTCTGGACATCGTTCATGCCAAGGACGCCGACAGTTTCACGTACGAAGATGTTCGACAGGGACTGGCAGAGCAGGGGCTCACGCTCACAAAAACGCGCTGGCACCGGCTGCTGGCCGGCTCTCCCGATAACCGCTGGGATCCGGAGCTACTGAAGGCACTGGCGTACTTTTTTGACGTTGACGAGAACTACCTGCTTCAGCGCAGCGGTCCCATCCCGGAGCGGGTGGAGGCCGAACTCAGGCTGATAGAGGCTTACCGCATTGCCGAGGTAGAGCACTTCGCCGCGCGAGTTCTGGGGGAAGTGAACGTGGATGCCCTTCGTGCGGTGACAGAAGCTCTCCGAAACCTTCCGCCCAGGCCCGAGAAAAAAAGGCCGCCCAACTGAAAAATTTTCACTACTGAATTTTTTTCAGTAGACTCGGGGGCATGACATGCTCCAGGCATCCACTACGGCCTGACCATGCACAGTGAGTGGCATCAAAGGTGTGGCCCCTACGACAGGTTTGGGGGGTAGTAGGGGCTACACCCCCGCAGCGTGCGCACCTCAGATGTGCACTCAAGCCGCCGCCCCCGAATGCTCAACTCCCGATACTCCCGCCTTTGATCCAAGAAATCTCCGCACTGGCTTCATTCTCGGGCGCTGCGATATTCGGCGCCTATTCTCCCGACAAATAGCTCATGTAGACGAGGCCGCACTCCCGCAACCTGCCCAGGTCTATGGAGTAGTGAATGCGCTGCCCGCTGCGGACACCGACTTCGCCCGCAGCGGAGACCAACCCTTCGGCCTCAAGCGTCTTGATATGCGCGTAGACCTGCCGGTAGTCCACCCCAATGCGTTTGGCGATGTTTCCCGTCGTGTCGCCGTCAAGATGCTGGGCCAGGTCCCTGATAACGGCCGCCCGCAGGGTGTTGGCGTTGAACACACTCAAAGCCCTTGCAGCCTCTTGCGGCTGTCCGGGGAGTGGCTTGTAGATGCGGGGCATTCGTCAATTCTCACCCACCGCCGCGCCCTCAAGAAGTACCAACATATTTTTGGTGATGCTAGCATCACTTTAAAGATGATGTTTTTGATTGCAGGTGCCGCCAGGACAGCCGAGAGGGGGAACTACAGTGAAGACAAAAGGACTTCTGATCGGCACTGCGGTTATTGTGCCGATGCTCTTCCTGGGTTTGATCCTGTCGATCGTCCTGCTCTTCGGGCCGGCACCGGCGTCGGCTGACTGCGGTCCGGCCGTTTCCGTCGTCATCGACGGCAACACCAAGGTTGAGGGCTACACCCAGGAACAGCTCAAGAATGCCGCAGCCATCATGGGCACAGGCAAAGCACTGGACTTGTCGGTAAACGGGCAGGTGATCAGCGTCATGGTGGCCCTCGGGGAGTCGGGGTTGCGGGTCCTGGATACCGGCGACGGCGCCGGTCCGGATTCCCGGGGGTTGTTCCAGCAGCGCGACAACGGCGCGTGGGGTTCCTACGCAGACCGCATGGACCCCACCAGGAGCGCAACGAGCTTCATCAACGCCCTGCAGGGCGTGGCCGGCTGGGAGCTGTTGGAACCGACCATTGCCGGCAACAGGGTCCAGCGCAACGCCGATCCCTACCACTACCAGAAGTACTGGCCCGAAGCCGTCAAACTCGTCCAGGCTCTCTCGAACTCAAAGTTCTCCCTGCAAGGCAGCGGCTGCGCCGTCCCCGGACAGTCCGGCGTGGGGAATGACTACCCGTGGAAGAACTCCCCGACGTGGTTGCAGGTCGGCGCAAACGCGTCCAGTACCTCGCCTCTCGGCATGTATTACCGCGAGTGCGTGGACTTCGCCCTGTGGCGGGTGAACCAGCAGATGGGCTCGACCGGCGCACCGTTCAAGTTCCTCAACGGCACCTTCCGCCCGGACGGACAGGGCCTCGGCTCGGCCCTGACCTGGAAGGCCGGCTGGGACGCCAAGGGCTGGGCCTCCGGCAGCACACCCCGGGTCGGCGCCGTCGTCTGGTACGCGCCCGGCGCCGGGGGAGCGGACCCGAACTTCGGCCACGTCGCGGTGGTCAAGGAGGTCAGAGACAACGGGACCTACGTCGAAGAGGGCTACAACGGCAACCCGGCCCCGGCGGACCACAGCTACTACACCCGGACAGTGACCAACACTGTCCCCTCCGCTTTCCTGTACCTGCCCACCCAAGAGGAGAAAAAGTGAAAAAGCCCCTGACCCTGCTCGCCGTGGCGCTGCTCTGCGTGTCCTGCGCACCGGCAGGCAACACCACGGCAGCGCCGTCGGCATCAGCGGCCGCCAGCCCCACCTCATCCGCGCCGGTCTCCCTGAGCGCCAACAGCGGACCCCAGGCACCGGGCGGCACGATCCCCGCCACCATCGGCATCAGCTGGGATCAGGCCAGCAAGGACGAGGCCATGGACGTCGCAGAGAACGCCATGTCGGATTTCGCCCGTCCCACGGTGGAGGACAAGCAGTGGGCTAACGATCTGGCCCGCTGGCTGACCCCGCAGGCCACCGCCGACTACTCGGCAGTTGACCCGGCCAACATCCCCGCATCCCGCGTCACCGGTGCCGCCACCCTCAGCGTCGATGAAACCAACGGCTTCGGCGTCATGGCAGCGGTCCCCACCAACGCCGGGACCTACACGGTGCAGCTGCTCCGCACCGGCAAGGACGCCCCGTGGAAGGTCAACCGCCTCACCCCGCCCGCCTCCTAAACGCCGCACCCTCCATCCCACACACGTAAGGAAGAAGCTCATGGGCACTACACCAACGCAAGTTATGGCCTTTCCCAACATCCGTGCCATTGTCCGGGACAACGGCACCGCCGAGGTCGTCGTCGCGGGCAACTCCCGCATCGTTCCTGCCGGAGACTCCGTGCAGGAACTCCGCAACAACGCCCTGGCCCTCATCGTGGGCGAAGCGCAGACCCTCCAGCGCCCCGTCCGGGTCCGCATCGAGGACCCCGAAGGACACGGCGAACTCATCGTCCACCCGGACAACAAGATCGAATCCGTCTCCTACGAGCCCGCTCCGGCCCGCCGCCGGGCAGAAGCCCCCGAAACCACACCCACGACCGCAGCGCCGGCCGTCATTGATACCGTCCCCGCACCCGCACCGGAGCCCGCGGCGGCTCCTGCCACTGCCACTGCAGCATCGGTGGACGCCCGAACGTGGCCGCCTGCCCCCGCGACGGCCACCCCGGAACCGCAGACAGCTGCCGCTGTTGAGGAAGCCGCGCCGACCCGGCGCAGCCTGAAGGCAACCTCGTTCCTGGTCAGCGCCCCGGTACTGGAACCTGCCACCCAGGGCTGGCGTGGAACACTCACACGCCTGGGACTGCGGATGGATCCCTCCGAGGAAGAACTCAGCGAACGCGAGGATGTCCGGATGGTCAGCCAGCACTGGCCCGGCCCCCGGACCATCGCCGTGGTCAACCGCAAGGGCGGGGCGAACAAGACCCCCACCGTGGTGATGCTTTCGGCCGTCCTTGCCCGATACAGCGGCGCGGCCACGGTCGCGTGGGACAACAACGAGTCCCAGGGCACCCTGGGCTGGCGGACGGAAAAGGGCGCCCACGACCGGAGCGTCCTGGACTTGATCGATGCCTCCACCGACCTGCTCTCCCCGTCCACGAACGCGGCCGAAATCGCCAAGTTCGTCCACCACCAGACCGCGGACAAGTTCGATGTCCTGCGCTCGGACGAAAACGAGGAAGGCGACCACGAAGTCACCGCCGAGGAAGTCGACATCGCACATCAGGTGCTCACCCGCTATTACCGGCTCGTGGTGATGGATTCGGGCAACACGGCCCGGGCCGCGAACTGGCGTCGGATGATCGACCACACCAACCAGCTCGTCGTCCCGGTCACCGCCATCGAGGACCGCGCAGAAGCCGCACGGCTGACGCTGCAGACCCTGGAATCCCGCGGCGGGCACGACGCAGAGCTGGCCCGGGGCGCCGTTGTCATCGTCTCCGAATCCACCGACGCCAAGCGCAGCATGAGCGGCGAGGCCCTGAAGCGGGCCAAGGACGAGGCCCAGCGGATCGCTGACGGCTTCGCCCCGTTCGTCCGCGCGGTCGTCAGGATTCCCTACGATCCGGCCCTGGTCAACGGACCCATCCGATACGAAGCCCTCCAGCCCGCCACCCAGCGGGCATGGCTCGCGGCCGCGGCCGCCGTCGCCGCCGGCTTCTGAACCACCCACCACCGGACTCTGAAAGGAGGCAAGCATGCAACAGTCCCTAAACCCCTGGATCACCCACCCGGCCCTAGCCGACGGCGCAGACACCGCAGCCCCGGAAGCTCACGTGCCGCCGGCGGCGGTGATCAGTGAACCGCTCAGGGGAATAGTCGAACCCGACGCCGCAGACCGGCTCGGCCGCCGCACCGTCGCGGGCTCCGCAGCACTGTGGGTCACCGGGGCCCACGGTGGATCCGGCGAAAGCCGCATCGCTGACCTGATCGGCGGGGCACGGGCGACCGGTCACTGCTGGCCTGTCCTCCAGGATGGCAGTAGGCCCCGGGTGCTGCTGGTCTGCCGTGCAGACATGCGGGGCCTGACAGCGGCCCGGAGCGCCCTGACCCAGTGGGCATCAGGCGCGGCACCGGAAATCGATCTGCTCGGCCTCGCCGTTCTGGCGGACGCACCGGGGAAGATGCCCAAACCCTTGCGGGACTTCGCCGCCATCGTCTGCGGAGGAGCCCCCCGGTCCTGGACCCTGCCATGGGTTGAAGCCTGGAGACACGGGGAATCCACGTCCCCACCGCCGGCCCGCGAGTACCAACGCTTCATCACTGATTTAGCCACCCTGGCTACCGACACACCCAGCACCACCAACTGAAAGGTCTCACCATGAACTCCTTCTCCGTACTTGCAACAAGCGTCATTCCGAACCCGACGCCCACCGTTCCGGAACAGGCCAAAGGTCTGTTGACCGTCCTGAACTGGGCCTCCGGCATCGGCCTGGTCCTGGGCGTCCTGGGCGTCATCATCGTGGGCATCGGCATGGTCATCCAGCTCCGCCGCGGCGAAGGTGGCGAGTCCATCGGCAAGCTCGGCTGGGTCCTGGCCGGCTGCATCATCATCACCGGAGCCTCCGGCATCGTCCGCGCCTTCGTCTAAACCCCGACTACCGGAGAGGTTCATCATGAGCGAATCCACCGAAAGCAGTACCGAACGCAGCCCGTTCACCAAGCCCGGATTCATCATCTCGGCCGCCCTGGTTATCGCACTGATCGCCGCCGTCATCGTGATCTTCTTCCTCCCCAAGGGAGACAGCACCGCCCAGCCCGCCCCCGCCCCATCGTCTGCCGGCTCCTCCTCGGCGCCATCGAAGTCAGCAGGCACGGCTGGAAAGAGCATCTGCGGGCTGCCCTCAAGCACGGAGACAGCCCTGGGAACCGCACCGAAGTCCAAGTGGGAACTCGTTGGGAAGATGGCGGCACCTACCGATCCCAAAACGTTCGGGCCGGGACTGACGGACGGGGACGGGTTCCGGTCATGCTTCGCCCAGAGCCCCACGGGAGCCCTCTTCGCGGCAGCCAACGTTATCGCCCTTGGATCGTCCACAACTCTGGACAAAGTCAAACTCGTCGAAAACTTCGTGGTCCCCGGCAGTGGTCGGGACGCTGCCATTGCAGACACCAAGGCCAAGGCCTCGGCGACCAGCTCCAGCGGGGGAGCCCCGCAATTCCAAGGCTTCCTTATCAAGTCCTTCACTCCGGCAGAAGCCGACGTGGATGTCGCCTTCCAACTTGCGACCGGTCAATACGCCCACACGGTCCTGTCACTTCGGTGGGTTGATGGTGACTGGAAGGTCAAAGCAGCCGACGACGGACAAATCTTTAATGCCGTCGCCCAGCTCAGTGATCTGAGCGGATTCATCCTCTGGACCGGAGTCTGACATGGCCGAGTGCGAGATTTGGAACCTTGATTGTGTATCGAAAAGCGCGGTTTCCGGCGTAATCGATGACGCTATAGGCAATCTAGCGAAAGCCATCATGGAGGGCATGAGCCAGATGGTGACAACGCTCTCCACCTTCTGGGTGAGCATGCCCACGGCCAATCTCGCATCCCAGGATGGGGTCACCGCCAGTCCTGTGGTCGGTTTCGTGAATTCGCAGCTGGGCTACTGGACGCTGGCGCTGGCGGTTTTGTCGGTCATTCTCGGTGGAACCCGGATGATTTGGGAGCAGCGCGGGGCACCGTTGAAAGACCTGCTGCGGTCCCTGCTGACCCTCACGCTGGTGTCCGGGCTAGGGCTGGCGGTGATCTCCATTCTGGTGATCGCGGCCGACGCGTTCTCGGCCTCGATCATTGACCGGGCAACGGACGGCAAGGGCTTCGCCCACGCGATGGCCATCCTGGTGATGACAAACCAGACCGGCGTCGGGGTCTTCATTCTGATCATCCTGGGCCTGGTGGGTTTGCTTGCCTCGCTGGTGCAGATCGTTCTCATGATCGTCCGCGGCGGAATGCTCGTCATCCTGGCCGGCATCCTCCCGACCACGGCTGCGTTCACCAACACCGAGATGGGACGCCAGTGGTTCCAGAAAGCCATCGGCTGGACCATCGCGTTCATTCTCTACAAGCCCGCCGCAGCCATCGTCTACGCCGTGGCCTTCAAGCTCATGGGATCCTCGGGCGGCAACGTCCTGCTGGGATCCATTACCGGCTTCGCCCTCATGATTGTCGCGCTGCTGGCACTGCCGGCATTGATGCGCTTCGTCACCCCGATGGTCGGAGCTGTCGCTTCCGGTTCCGGCGGGGGAGCAGGAGCGGCGGTGGGGGCCATGGCTACCGGCGCTGTGTCGATGGGCCGCTCCGGCAGTGGACGCGGCAACGCATCGCCCACACCGGCCAGCCAACCCGGCCAGAGCGCCAGCGCACAGGGCAGCAAGGGCGCCGGCGGCAGTAACGGCGGCAACGGCAAACCCACCCCTGGCTCAACTGGCCCCGGAGGGGCGCCCGGTAAGGGCACCACCGGAAGCGCCGCTACCGCCGGGGCAGGCACCTCCGGCTCGGTTGCAGGAGCCGGCGCAGGTTCCGCCGGTGCCGGCGCCGGCGCCGCGTCGGGAGCGGCGAAAGCCGCCGGCCCGGCCGGTATCGCCGTCGCCGCAGGAGCACAAGCAGCGTCAAAGGCCTCTCAGGCCGCACAACAAACCGCGCAGGATTCAACCGGGGAGGGCCCCAGTGGCAGCAATTAATACCGAATATAAGGAACCGTCCTACGGCAACTGGCGCGTTCCCCGCTCCGCAGGGCTGGGAAGCCTGGGCGCGATCGGCACCGGCATCGTCATGACCGGTCTGTTGGCCGGCATCATCACCTTCGCCATCTGGGGCCTGCTGCCGGGCATGAGTGTCCTCGCCGTCTCGGGCTTGCTCGTGCTGCTGCTGACGGTCAAGGACAAGCACGGACAGTCCATCGTGGACCGGTTCGCGACGCGCATGAACTTCCGTCTCGCCCGTTCCGGCGGGACCAACCTTTACCGTTCCGGCCCGCTCGGGGTCACCGAGTGGGGCATGTTCCAGCTTCCCGGCCTTGCCGCGAAGTCCCGGCTGTACGAGTTCAACGACTCCTACAACCGCCCGTTCGCCATGCTTCACGTCCCCACCACGAACCACTTCACCGTGGTCTTTTCCACCGAACCAGATGGTGCGTCCCTGGTGGATCCGGAGCAGGTCGACGCGTGGGTTGCGAACTGGGGCGGCTGGATCGCCGGGCTCGGGGATGAGGCCGGTTTGGAGGCCGCGGCCGTGACCGTGGAGACCGCACCGGATTCCGGTTACCGGCTGCGCAACGAAGTCGAAATGAACATTCATGCCGATGCCCCGGAGACCGCGAAGGCGATCCTCCGCGAGGTTGTCCGCACCTACCCGGAAGGCTCGGCCACCGTCCGGGCCTGGGTGTCCCTGACCTTTACCGCCGCGCTGCGCTCCGGGTCCCGGAAGCGCGAACCCGAAGATGTCGCCCGGGACCTGGCATCCCGCATCCCCGGGCTCGGTGCCCGGTTGCAGGCGACCGGCGCCGGCATTGCCCGGCCGATGTCCGCGCAGGAACTCTGCGAGGTCGTCCGGATCGCTTACGACCCGCCCGCGGCGTTGATCATTGATGAAGCCCACGCCGCCGGATCCCCGGTCGCCCTCACGTGGGGCGAAGTCGGCCCCTCTGCGGCGCAGGCGAGCTGGGATGACTACCGGCACGACGGCGCGTTCTCTGCCTCCTGGACCATGACCGGCGCCCCGCGCGGGTCGGTAAATTCCTCGGTTCTCTCCCGGCTGCTGGCCCCGCACGGGGACATCGACCGCAAGCGCGTTTCCCTGCTGTACCGTCCGATGGATTCGGCCCGGGCCGCAGCCGTGGTCGAGCGGGACCAGAACAACGCGAACGTCCGCATCACCTCCGGAGGCCGACCGTCCGCCCGCGCGCTGGTCGACGCCCGCTCCGCTGCACAAACCGCCCAGGAGGAAGCCCAAGGTGCCGGTCTGGTGAACTTTGGCATGGTCGTCACCGCCACCGTCACCGACCCTGCCCGGCTCCCCGATGCGGTCGCCGCCGTGGAACAGACCTCCGGCACCGCCCGGGTGCTGCTGCGCCGTGCCTACGGTTCCCAGGACACCGCGTTCGCCGCGTCCCTGCCGCTCGGACTGGTCCTGCCCAAGCACATCCTGCTGCCCACCGAAATCAGAGAGGCCCTGTAATGCAGAAGCTCTTTCGAGGGAAGAAGAAGAAGAATCCGCTCCTTGATGGTGTGGAATCCGAAGCCCGCGACGGCCGCGCGTCCACGGCTCGTCCGGCCCGGGTGCGTGTCCCCGGCTCCCGTGGCTGGGGCGGACGCGGGGGAGGGGCTGCGGCCCTGGTCCCGGCGGTGCGTGAATACCGTGGGACCACGGTGCAGGTCTGCGGGCTGTGGCCATTTTCCTCGGGCACGTCCTCGCCCATGATCGGCGTCCCGCTGGGCCGGCACGAGGAAACCCAGGCCACAGTCTGCTGTGACCCGATCAGCTGGTTCCAGCGCGCCCACCTGATTTCCAACCCCTCCGCGTTCATCCTCGGCAAACCCGGCCTGGGCAAATCCACGCTCGTGCGCCGCATGATGCTAGGCCTCTCCGGCCAGGGCGTCCACCCGCTCGTGCTCGGGGACCTCAAGGGCGAACACGTGGACGCCATTAGCGCCGTCGGCGGGCAGGTCATCGAACTCGGCCGCGGCCGCGGCTACCTGAACATCCTCGACCCGGGACAGGCCATTGAGGTCGCCCAACTCCTCGAGGAGCGCGGACACCACGAAGCGGCCGTCCGGGTCCGGGCCGATGCCCACGGCCGGCGCCTGAACATGGTCGTTTCCCTCATCACGATCAGCCGGAACAACCCGCCCACCGATCAGGAACAGACCATTTTGGACCGCGCCCTGCGCGTCCTCGATGACTCCTTCGACGGTGTCCCGGTCCTGAAAGATCTCCTCGACGTCATCACCGCCGCCCCGGACGAGCTGCGCCAGGTCGCGCTGGACCGCGGGGACATGACCGTCTATCTGCAGGAAACCCGTGCACTGGAAGCAACCTTGCTCGGGCTGACCGGCGGCGGGAAACTCGGGGAAATCTTCTCCCGGCACACCACGAACCCGATGCGGCGCGACCGGGCCGTCGTCTTTGACGTCTCCAGCATCGATGAGACAGAAACGGACCTGCAGGCCGCAGTGCTGCTGGCCTGCTGGTCCTACGGCTTCGGCACCGTCAACGTCGCCAACGCCCTCGCCGACGCCGGGCTGGAACCGCGGCGGAACTACTTCGTCGTCCTGGACGAGCTCTGGCGGGCACTGCGCGCCGGCAAGGGCATGGTGGACCGGGTGGACGCCCTGACCCGCCTCAACCGCTCAGTCGGCGTCGGCCAAGTCATGATTTCCCACACCATGTCCGACCTGCTCGCGCTCCCGGCAGAAGAGGACCGGATGAAGGCCCGCGGCTTCGTCGAACGCTCCGGCATGGTCATCTGCGGCGGGCTTCCCGCCTCCGAAATGCCGCTGCTGACCGCAGCGATCCCACTCTCACGGCAGGAACAGCAAAAGCTCATCTCCTGGCAGGACCCGCCCGCATGGGACTCCCGCGGCGGCGACGTCGAACCTCCCGGACGCGGGAAATTCCTCATCAAGGTCGGCGGCCGCCCCGGCATCCCCGTCCAGATCGGCCTCACGTCCATCGAAGCCTCCCTGAACGACACCAACAAGCGCTGGCACGCTCCGGCAGAATCCCTGCTGGAAGCCACCGCTCCGGTCCAGGAAGAGGGTGCAGCATGAGTGCCCCGAACCGTAAAGGCACAGGGCTCGGCGACGCGTTGGGGATCTGGCTGGCCATCGGCGCAGCTGTCGTCATTGGGGGCGGCAGCTGGGTCTCGGCACATCTCGGATCCTGGATGGCCGGCCTTGCCTCGCCCCCGGCCCACCCGATTGATCTGGTGGCAGGCCTGGCCAAGGGCCGGGTGCCCTGGCCCGTCCAGTCCACCATCGTCGCCTGCGTGCTCCTCGGAGTATTGATTTCCCTGACAGTGACAGTGCTGGTGGTCCGCTCCCGAACAGCGCACAAGCGCACCCGGGTGGATAAGGCCGCCGTCCACATGGGCCGCGGGAAAGACCTCGATCATCTGGGCACCAAGGGGGCCACGGCCACCGCTGTGCGTCTCGGCGTGGAGAACTCCACCGGAGTGCGGCTTGGCCGCAGCGTTGCCGGGAAGCGCCCGCTGTGGGCGTCCTGGGAGGACATGCTGATCCTCATCGCCGGTCCCCGAACGATGAAGACCACCTCCTACGCCGTCCCGGCAATCCTGGATGCACCCGGCGCGGTGATTGCCACCTCGAACAAGCGCGACATCGTGGACGTCACCCGCCCGATCCGGACTGAAGCCGGCGCTGTGTGGGTCTTTGACCCGCAGGCCGTCGCGGAAGAGGAACCCACCTGGTGGTGGAACCCGCTCTCCTACGTGAAGAACGAAGCCACGGCCGGGAACCTGGCACAGCACTTCGCCAACGGCTCCCGTGAACCCGGGACCAAACCCGATGCCTACTTCGACCCGGCAGGGCAGAACCTGCTCAAAGCCTTCCTGCTCGCCGCCTCACTCGACTCCGCCCCGGTCACACAGGTCTACACCTGGCTGACCCGCCCGCACGACGACGCCCCCGCAGAACTGCTGAGGACCGCAGGGTATGACCTGCTCTCGGACATGGTGATAGGCCACATCCGCGAACCGGAAAAGCAGCGGGCCGGCGTCTACGGCACCGCCCGGCAAATGGTTTCCTGCCTGACCGACCGCGAGGTCAGCCAATGGGTCACGCCCCTGCGCGACACGACAGTGGACACCGACCCGCGGCCGCAGTTCGTCCCCGAGGACTTCGTGCGAGGCAACGGCACCCTCTACAGCCTCTCCCGCGAAGGCGTCGGCACCGCCGGCCCCCTCGTCACCGCCCTGACCGTCGCCGTCGTGGAAGCGGCCGAAAAGTACGCCACCTCCCAGCCCGGCGGCCGGCTCGCAACACCGCTGCTCGGCATCCTCGATGAGGCAGCGAACGTCTGCCGCTGGAAGGCACTGCCGGACCAGTACAGCCACTACGGCTCCCGCGGGATCATCCTCATGACCATCCTGCAGTCCTGGTCCCAGGGCGTGGAGGTCTGGTCCCTGGAAGGCATGCGGAAACTCTGGTCCGCGTCGAACGTGAAAATCTACGGCGGCGGCGTCTCCGAAGTCGGCTACCTCGATGAACTCTCCCGCCTCATCGGCCAATACAGCTACATCAACGTCTCCCGCAGCCACAGCAAAACCGGATCCTCCTCCTCCCGGCAGGAAAACAAAGACGAGATCCTCTCCGTCGCCGACCTGACAGCACTGCCCAGGTTCCGGGCCATCCTGCTCACCTCCGGCGCCCCGGCCACCATGATCGAAACCATCCCATGGATGAACGGCCCCCACGCCCAGAAAGTCAAAGACTCCCTCGCCACTGAAGTGAACGTCGATGGTGAACCCGTGACCGTTGCGGCACACAATCCCTGGACGGACGGGGACACCGCATGAGCGAGGAGTTCGGCGACGCGTTCGGCGACGAAGAGGCCCAGTCCGCAAGCAGCGGCCACAGCCATGCCGAATCCGAAGCGGAGCTCGTCTACTCCAGTGCAGTGGAGTTCTTCGCCGAGCTACTGGCCCAGTCCTACGTCCGGGAAGTCAACGAAGGCGCAACGTTCGCCTGGTGCCCCGAATGGTACAAACACCCCGAAGCCCTGATCCGCATGGAGGCAATCTGGCGGGCCTGGGAACACCTACGGCTGGAGCCGGCCCTCGGGGTCAGCACCTGGTGGCTGAACCACGCCGACCCCCACATGCGCATCCTCATGGACACAGAAGGACCGTTCAAGAAATGCGCCTACGACGGGCACAAGCCTCTCGCAGCGGAGAAGGCAGCACTGCCCCACGTCATACCCGAAGCAGGGATCTTCGACTGACCGCCCCAGGGGGATCCGTCTTCCGACTCAGGGTCTCGTTCGTAGGCTGTCGAGCGTGAGTTGGACGAGGCGGGTTACGGCTGCTTTCGACGGCGATTCGGCGGCTGCCGCGAGGGCGTGAAGGCAGTAGCTGGCCAGTTCCTGTGGGGCCATGTCGTCGCGGATGGCGCCGGCTTCGGCGGCGCGACGCAGCACGTCCTGGATGAAGGTATCTTGACGTTGCCGTGCGCCATCGTGGTGCATGATCGTGGCCAGGGCCGAGTCGTGGTGCTCGTAGGTCATCATGGCGTGGATGTGCAGGACTGTCTCCAGCTGATGGGCCGCGTCGCCTCCCGCGTGCGTGGCCGCGGCGAGATGTTCGAGGTGGCCGGCGAGCTGGCGATCGTGCTGGGCGAGAAGTATGGCTTCGACGTTGGGGAAGTACTTGTAGAGGGTCGCGCGTCCGATACCGACCGCCTGGGCGATCTGCGACATGGTTACCGACAGCAGCCCATGCTCGGACACCAGGGCTGTCGTGGCGTCCAGGATTGCATCACGCACCGCACCGCGGTGCGCGTCGATTGTTTCGTTCCACAGCTTTGGCACCAACCCAGTATACGAGACGACGATGTCAGGACACTTTGTCTTGATCAATACAGGTTGTATCGATAATGTAGTGCCCAGCGCCGTAGAGTCGACGCATGGCAGAAGAGGATAGCTTCATGGATGACGTGCCCACCGACCGCGACGTCACGGCGGACTCCAAGCCCGGTGCCGGGGTCGGGCGCGGGCCTGTCACCGGGCCACCGCGCTGGGTGAAGGTTTTTGGAATCATCGCAATCGCCCTTGTTCTGCTGTTTGTCATCATCCACCTGGCCGGCGGCGGTATGGGCAGCCATACGCCGTGATGACTATGACACCGCGCCTCCGTAGAGTCGCGCTCACCGCACATGTCCTTTCCTCGGTGGGCTGGTTCGGCGGGGTCGCCGCTTTCCTGGTTCTCGCGGTTGCAGGCCTGGCCAGCCCGGATGCTCAGTTGGTGCGGGCCGCCTATCTCGTCATGGGATTGATCGGGTGGTTTGTCATTGTCCCGTTGGCACTCGCTTCGCTGCTCACCGGGGTTGTCTCATCTCTGGGCACCACGTGGGGCCTGTTCCGGTACTACTGGGTCCTGATCAAGTTGCTGATAACCGCACTCGCTACCGTTGTTTTGCTGGTGCATATGGGCCCCATTAGCGGTCTTGCCGCTGCGGCGGCAACGGCGTTACCTGGTTCCGATTTTCAAGGGCTGCGAATCCAGATCGTGGTCCAGGCCGGTGCCGCGCTGTTGGTATTGTCCGTGGCGACGGCGCTGTCAACGCACAAGCCGCGGGGTATGACCGGCTACGGGCAACGACAGCAGCGCAGAGTCCTCGAGCCTGCTCTCGACGCGGGCCCGGCAGCGCCGAGGGGCAACCCACGAGGGGGAATCGAATGAAACTACACCGGAATCCCGACAGCGAAACCGCCGCCCAGGCAGGCGGCATGATCGCCGCCCTTTCCCACATCGACAGCGCCGGCTTCCATGGCATCGACATGGCACTGGGCGGCGCCTCGCCCACGATCGACCCGTCCTGGGCCGGCCACGTCCGCAAGGCGCGGATCGCGGCCGCCTCCGTTTCCTGGCCGGATGACCTCCAGCCCCAGTTGACGGCCTTTACAGATGCCGCCGGGCGACTGGCCGCCGCACTCGATGAGGGCGACACGAAGGCCGCCAGCGTCCCCGCGAGAGAGGTCCACGCAGCCTGGCACACCCTGAGCAACCGGGCCTGGAACTACCTGGCGAAGACCTCCGGCATTGAGAAAGAAGGCGGCCCGGCCGGACACCAGCATCATCGGGCGCCGTAGGTATCTGGGTAGGCTCCGGACATCGCACTGACGTGATGGCCCGTGGTGTTGCTCGTATCTCTGGTGGTGAGGTGGGCGGTGGGCTGGAGCCTCCCGCCGCCGGAGCAGTAACCCTGCGGCCCCTTGCAGGCCGGCGGCCCGCCAACGCGGGCAGCTTCGCCGGGGCCTTCCGGTGCGATGCGGTTCTCTGCCCCGCCCTTGCGGGGGCAGCCGGGTTCCGAGCTACCCTCCGCCCACGGCGCCGGCGATGAGGGACTTGAGGATGCCTTGATCGGCCAGGCCGAGGATTCTGGCGGCGACCCGTCCCTGTTTGTCGAGTACGAGGGTAGAGGGGACCGCCTGCGGCGGCACGTACTGTGTCATGGCCAGCAGGATCCCCCCATTTTTGTCCTGCATGCTGGGGTAGGTGATTCCGAAGGTCCGCTCGAAGGCGGCAGCTGCGGCTTCCTCATCGCGGACGTTCACGCCGTAGAACAGGACATTCTGTGGTTCGAACTCTTTCCAGAGCGCTTCCAGCCTGGGAGCTTCGAGCCGGCACGGGGCGCATGCGGCGTACCAGAAGTTCAGCACGATCACTTTTCCGGCCCAGTCACGGGAGCTAACGACCGTCCCGTCGTACTGTTCCCCCGTTACTACCACCGGTGGCTTCCGGTCGGCTGCGGCATATTCGGTGACGGAGCCGTCCCCTGCGATGTAGTTTTTGTTGTCGCCGGCTTTGGCCTGTTGGGCAAGGGCGTCGCCGGAGGCGCATCCGGCGAGGCCTGTGGCGCCCAGTGCACCCAGAAGGGCTGAGGCGAGCAGGCGGCGCCGGGAGAAACCCGGCGGTGTCTCCCGGGTCCGGGAGGCCGAGGCTGACGGCGTTGGGAGGCTGGGCTCATGCATGGCTGTCCTTTGATGACGGAATTGCAGTTTCGAGGCGAGGTTGGGCAGGGTTGGAGCAAGACACACCCCAGCGGGTATGCGTGTGACCGCTTCGCCAAACCTCGCCGACGGGATATGAACCTTCAGTTTTCTGGCGGACCATTGTTACCGCGGGGCGGGTGGGGGCCGTTCAGGTGTTCGCGGTTCAGCGCTTCCAGCTGGTCGTCGGTGAGGCTGTCGAAGGAGGTCGCCTCGTTCCGGTCGCTGCGGGCGAACCGGACGAACATCAGGATGATGAGCGGCACGTCGACGATTTCGGCTAGGAACCACAGCAGGTCCCCGGCGAGCTGCTGGTCCCGCAGCGCGCCGGGCAGCCAGCCCGGATGCCCGGTGAGGGCCTGGGTTGCCCCGTCCAAGATTTGTGGGCTGATGCGCATCATGATCCCCGGGACGGCGTCTGCGACGAGTTCGATGAACACGTAGATGAATTCGACGATGATCAGCGCGCTGACGGCCTTGGCCGATTCGTCTTCGATGATCGGCACGACCATCAGCATCCCGGTCAGCGGCACGAGGATGGTCAGGGCCACGTCCCAGAGCGGCTCGGTCCGCAGGGGATGGAACAGGGGTGTCAGGAAGAGGGTGAACATTCCCAGACCCAGCAGAGCGGCAACGACGGTGTTGCTCAGTGCCCTCATCAGGCCGTGTCCGAGGAATGTCTGAAGCCGTGCCGCTCCGGCCGGTCCCAGGGTTTGCCGGGCAAGGGTCAGGGGTTTGCCCGCGGTGACCAGGAGCGGGACGATGAAGAGGTAGGCGGTGATCTTCAGGGTGAAGACCCAGCGCAGGTCGTGGCTGTAGACGCCGGTGAACCCGAAGCTGAGTGCCGCGAAACTGCCCAGTCCCAGGACGTAGAACGTCAGGGTCCGCCGCCACGGCCAGCGGATCCCGCGGCGCCGGGCCGTGCGGAGGCCGCGCGCATACAGGACGGCGGCGGGGACCAGGAGTGCCAGGGCCGGCCAGTTCAGGGTCCACGAGGTCAGGACTACGTCCCAGGGCGGCATGCTCAGCGCCTGGTCTCGGTGCGCCCGGCGACAACGGCGCCGATGAGGAGCAGCACGCCGCCGGTGGGGTAGCCGATGAACATGTCCTCCGTGATGCCCGGTCCCTGTCCGGCGGGTGCGAGGTGGGCGAACCAATGGCTGATGAGAACGAGGGCGCCGGCGGCCATGAGGAGCTGGCCGATCCGGACGAGCCTCCGGTGCCGGCGGTAGCGGGACTCGGAGTCGGCCGCTGCTTTGGGCTTGTGGAACTTCTTCACGGGTTGTCCTTTGCTTGACCGGTGGTGCGCTTAGCCGTTGGTTCCGCCGGTGCAGGGGGCTCCAGGTTCCGGTGCTTTCGGGGACTGGGCGTAGGCGCCGATGAAGGCGGGGATGCGGGGATCGCCGGCGTCCGGGACCGCCAGCTGGGTGCCCCAGGCGGTGGCGATGACCGGGGCGCTCTGGTCTTTGTCCGGGCTGAGCAGGACGTAGGGCTTGTCTTTGGCCAGAGCGGTGAGTCTGGTGATCTCGGCCGCGGGCAGGCCGGGGGTGTAGGTGATCCAGACGGCGCCGTGTTCCAGGGAATGGACGGCGCGTTGTTCGTTGACCGGGTCGGTGTAGATGCCGCAGTTTGTCCAGACGGGGGAGTGGTCGCCCCCGACGCCGGGCTCCTGGGGGTAGGCCACGGCGTTCTGGACGTGGTTGCGGGACAGGCCGGCGAAGGTCTGGATCCCGTCGATGGGTTTTTTGGCCGCTTCGGCCGCCGCGTTCCGTTGCTGGATGGACCCGGCAACAACGAAGGCGACGGCGGTGATGATGGCGGCCAGGAGCAGGCCGAAGCCGCCGTAGACGAGGATGTTGAACCGGCGCCGTTTGGCCTGTTGCCGGTCGCGGATCGCGGCGACGATGGCCTGGTGTTCGGAGGGTCGTTTGCCGGTGTTGTTCATGCGGGTATTCCTTTGCTGGGCGCTTCAGAGTCCTGCTTCAGGACGGGTGCGGGTGGGACGGCGGAGCGGGGACGGGTCCTGAGCCGCTGGAAGAGGGCCAGCCCGGCGAGGAAGAGCAGGCCGGAGACCCAGGTGTTGACCCGCAGGCCCAGAATCAGGTTTGCGGGGTCGGAGCGCATCAGTTCGAAGACGAAGCGCCCAGCGGTGTAGAACACGACGTAGAGGGAGAAGACCGCCCCGGCACCGAGTGTGTACCGGCGGTCCAGGAAGATCAGCAGCGACGCTGCGGCCAGGCACCAGAGGGACTCGTAGAGGAAGGTGGGCTGGAAGTAGCCGAGGACGTCCGGTGTGCCATCGGGGGCGGTCAGTGCCTGTCCGGTGGCCGGGTTTATGGCGTGGATCTGGAGTTTCCAGGGCAGGTCCGTGGGCTCGCCGTAGAGTTCATTGTTGAACCAGTTGCCCCAGCGGCCCAGGCCTTGGGCAAGGAGCAGCCCGGGGGCGGCCGCGTCCGCGAAGGCTGCGAAGGGGACCCCGGCACGGCGGGCGCCGATCCCGGCGCCGACGAGCCCGAGGGCGACGGCTCCCCAGATCCCGAGGCCGCCTTCCCAGATCCGCAGCGCGCCCCAGGGGTCCCTGCCCTGGCCGAAATAGAGTTGGTTGTCGGTGATGACGTGGTAGAGCCTGCCACCGACGATGCCGAAGGGCACCGCCCAGGCCACGATGTCCAGGGTCTGGGACGTGGTGCCGCCCCGGGCCCGGAGGCGGCGGGCGGTGAGCCAGACGCCGACGACGATTCCTGTCAGGATGGCGAGGGCGTAGAAGCGTATGGTCAGCGGCCCGAGCTGGAAGGCGCTGACGGCGGGGGAGGGGAAGAACAGTTCTGTCGCGACAGGGGTGTTCATGGTCGGGGTCCCTTATTTGATGTAGGAGAAGACGCCCATCATGCCGCGCTCGGCATGGTAGGCGTTGTGGCAGTGGGTGAGCCACTGGCCGGGGTTATCGGCGTCGAAGATCACCGTGACGGCCTGTTTGGCACGGACGATAACGGTGTCTTTGCGGGCCCCGCCGTCGCCGACCTGGAACGTGTGGCCATGGAGGTGCATGGGGTGCCACATGTCGGTGTCGTTGATGAATCTCACCTCGATGCGTTCGCCGGCTTTGATCTCGAAGGCGTTCTCGAACGGCTTGTTCATGTCGAAGCGGCGCCCGTTGATGCCCCAGTCGTACTTGGCCATACCGCCGGTGAGTTTGAGTTCGTGGGTGCGGTCCGGCGCTTTGGCCGCCAGGGTGACGACGGGGTCGGCCTTGAGCTGGCCGCCATCCACGACGGTCCCGTCCAGCGTGTCCGGCAGGGTGGCGGCAAGGGGCTGTTTGCCCGTGCCGGTGCTGATGAAACCCAAAGCCTGGCCGGTTTTGCCTTCGGGAAGTGCCATCACGGGGGTGAACCCTTCCCTGACGGTGAGGAGGGCATCGATGCGTTCGCCCATGCCCAGCACGACAGCGTCGACCTCCTGGTGCTGGACAGGAAATCCGTCGGTATGGGTAAGGGTGATTTTCTGGCCCGGGACGCCGACGCGGTAGGCGGTGTCGCCGGCGGCATTGATGATCCGCAGACGGATCACCTGTCCCGCCTTCGCCGTCAAGATCTCCGCTTCCTCCGGCCCTTTTGAGTTGAACAGGTGGAACGGGTAGCTGACGTCGCCGGCGTCGCCGCCGAGGAAGTCGCTGCGGGAGCCCATCAGCATGTGCTTCATCCCCATGCCCCTGGCTCCATCGGTGCCGGTAGGCGAGGGTGAGGCTTCCATGGACCCGGACATGGTTCCGTGGTCCATGCCGGGCATGGACATGCCTTCGGAGAGCTCGTTCAGGACATCGTCCGGGGTGCCGGTGATGCCTTCCATCCAGTCATCCAGGACGATGACCCAGTCCCGGTCGTAGACGAGTTTTTCGGCCGGGTCCTCGATGATCAGCGCCCCGTAGAGGGCGCGTTCGCGCTGCATTTCCACGTGGGAGTGGTACCAGTACGTGCCGGGGTGAGGGAGCCTGAAATCGTAGCTAAACCCGGCGCCGGCCGCGACGGCGTCCTGGGTGAGCCCCGCGACGCCGTCCTGATCGTTCCGCAGCGCAAGGCCATGCCAGTGGATACTCGTCGGGTCCGTCAGCCGGTTGGCCAGTGATATCTGGAGCCGGTCGCCCGCCGTGGCCCTGAGTACCGGGGCGGTCAGGCCGCCGTCGTAGCCCCAGGTCGTGACCGGCTTCCCGGCGACCGTTGTCTGGAAGGATCCGGCGATCAGGTTCCGGGTGACCGTTTTTCCGCTGAACGCCCTACGGGCTTCGTAGTCGGCGACGAGCGGGTCGGTTGACAGGACCCGGGCCGGAAGGCCCGCGGGGACCCGCGTGTTGGTGCATGCCGCCAGGGCTGCGGCGGCGGCCCCGGCCACGGACAAGCCCAGAAAGCGGCGCCGGCCCAGGGGGTGATCGGTGTGGTTGTTCATGTGGAGTCCTTCGGAGGCGGACGTGAGCGCCGCGTGTCAGATGGGGGTGAGGAAGGTCCCGGAGAGGTTCTGAAGCTGATAGATCCACTGCACCCAGAGTCCGCTGACCATGAGCACGCCCAGGATGATCAGCATGGAGGCTCCGGCGATGTTGACCACCCGGATGTGTCGACGGACGAAGGCCAGGGCGGTGCTGACCCAGTTCAGGCCCATGGCGGTCAGGCCGAAGGGGATGCCCAGGCCCAGGCAGTAAGCGAAGGCCAGCAGCGCCCCGCGGCCCGCGCTGGCGGTGGTGACGCTCAGGGACAGGACGGCGCTGAGCGTCGGCCCCATGCAGGGGGTCCAGCCGAGTCCGAAGACGATGCCCAGCAGCGGTGCGCCGGCCAGCCCTGTCCGGCGGCCAAGGGTGATCTTGCGGGTCTGCTGCAGCCAGGGGATGAATCCGAGCAGGGCCGCGCCCATCAGGATCACAAGGACGCCGAGGCCGCGCATCAGGACATCCTGCCAGCGCAGGAGCCACGATCCGATCGCTCCGAACGCCGCCCCGTAGAGCGTGAACACGGCGGCGAAGCCGAGCACGAAGAGACCGACCCCGGCCATGACCCGGCGGCGGTTGCGCGGCTGGGTCGGGTCGGTCAGCCCGGACACATACCCGAGGTAGCCCGGCACCAGGGGCAGGATGCAGGGTGAAAGGAATGACACCAGCCCTGCCGCCATGGCCAAGGGAATGGCGATGACCAGGGCCCCGGAGGTCACCGTGGATGCGAAGAATCCGCCGATGTCCATCGGTTCAGTCGGCGTCAGAGGGCCGGAATGTGGTCCCGCCGTCGGTGGAAACCACCAGCCCCGTGGAGGTGGCGGCCCAGATCCAGGGGTTCCCGTCCGTGCCTTCCGTTGCGGCGACGGCCTGGACCTCGCCGGTGATTTTGCCCGTCTGTTTCCAGGTGGAGCCGGCGTCCTCGGAATAGTAGACGGTCCCGTCGGGTGCGGCGCCGATGGCTTCCTTGGCGCTGGCGAATGCGGCGAACTGGATGATCGGGGCGGATTTGTCCAGCGCCCAGGTGGCACCGCCGTCAGTCGAGCGCTGCACGCCCTCCTGGGTGGTGGCAAGGACGGTGTCGCTGTAGGGATTCCCGGCCAGGACTGCCGGCATGAACCCGGCGGCGACTGTTTTCCAGGTTTTGCCGTCTGTGCTGGTGCGCAGTGCTCCGTCGAAGGCCACAATCCCGGACTTGGTCGTCGTGAGCGCATGGAAGTCGGATTCGTTCTGCCGGGAGAGCTGTTCCCAGGTCTTGCCGCCGTCGCTGGTCTTGATCAGGCCCAGCGGGCTGGGCAGCGACGAGCCTTGGCCCGGATGGCCCGAAGCATAGAACACGCCCTGGTCCATGGCGGGGGCGAACCCCATGAGGTCGTTGGTGGGGCCGACTTTGACGGCCGGCTTTTTGGACACGTCGTACAGGCCTTCGTGGGTGGCCAGGAGCACCTGACCGGTTTCGCCGTTAACGCTCAGACCGTGGATGTGGGCGCTGGGAAGGGTGTTCGCGGCGTTTTGAGGTGGGGTTGGAACGGCGGGGCCGGTTGCCGGGGCGCAGGCAGACAGGGTCAGGACAAGGCTGGCCGCCGCAGCGGCGACGACTGCGAACCGCAGACGCGGGATCAGTGAAAAGTGCATTGAGGACTCCAGGACGGGGACGGAAGGAAGGAGCGTCGGCACCGGCCCGTGGGGGACCGGTGCCGTTGGCTAGAGGGTGCCCAGCAGATCCTTCATTTCCTGGATTTCCGCTTGCTGGGAAACCACGATGTTCTTGCTGAGAGCGACGGCGTCGGTGTTCTTGCCGCCTGATTCTTCAGTCTTGGCCATCATGACCGCCCCTTGATGGTGGGCGATCATCTGGGTCAGGAACAACTTGGCCGCGTCGGTGCCCTGGGCGGTCTGGAGCTTACCCATGTCCTCCTCGCCCATCATGCCGGTCATGCTGTGGCCGCCGGACATTTGGCTCGGCTCGTTCCAGGTCTTGAGCCAGCCGGTCATGGTGGTGATCTCCGGTCCCTGGTCCGCTTTGATCTTCGTGGCCAGGGCGGTCACTTTCGGGTCGATGCCCTGTTTCTTGAGCATCATGTCGCTCATTTCCACAGCCTGTGTGTGGTGGGGGATCATCCCCTGCGTGAACATGGTGTCGGCTGCGTTGTGGTCCGCGGCGGCAGCCGGGGCGGAGCTTGAGGAAGTTCCGGAGCTGCCATGGTTCATGCCGGGCATGCTGCCGCCGCTGGAGCCGGCAGAGCATCCGGCCAGCGCGATGGCAGCTGCGAGGGCGGTCGCTGAAATTGTCAGAATTTTTTTCATGGAAATCGGGGTCCTTGAACATCAACCGGCGCGGGGCGCCGATGGCTGGCGACGCGCACGGCAACGAGGCCGGAGTTCCGGCAGGGCGCGTCAGGGCGAGGGTTGATGCGCCGGTGAGGACACGGCGCGGTTCAGCCGCTTACGTCCGGCTGATGCAGAGCTGGCCCGGAGAAGGACTTCCCGGAAGATAGGAGTATGCGGAGGCCGGGGTCGGCGCATCGGCATCGTTGTGCGCTGCAAAAGGGGTCTGGCCGGGCAGCGGGGCTGCCAGCGATGTGTTGCCGGGGGACGGAATGCACGAGGCATCCATGGATGCCATCATGGCGCACCCCCCCAGGTCAGCACACGACGGTCCCGGCATGGACCTCGTATCCGGTAATGGTGAACTGTCTATGACCGGTGTGGCGCTGGGGGCATGGGACGAGTGCGTGGTGGCCGGTGGCTGCATCACATGCTGCATCTCCACGCCCTGGACGGCGGTGGATGCCGGCATGCTGTGGGGGCCGGTCATGACATGCATGCCGAAGATCCCGGCGATGATGGCCAGCAGACCGGCAAGCAGGCTCGCTCGGCGGAGGAACGCCGCAGCGCGGCGGGGTAAAGCGTCGATCACGAAGTTCCTCCTCCCAAACGGGTTGCCTTCCATAAAGGATACCGGGCCACCTTGGCGTCTACGTCGACAGCGGCCAAGTGCTCTCAGTGCCGGCGTGAACACCAGGAACCAGACCGTCACGCATTCTCTATCGTGGGTGGCCTCCACCGGCCCTGTGTTTCGTGGTGCGGGAATGCCTGCAACTGGAACCGGGGTTAGCCGACCGGAACGGGCAGGGCGGCAGGCGGATGCGCTGCGGGATCCGGAACCGCCCTCCCGTCGAAGCGGCGCAGGCGCAGCGAATTGCTGACGACCAGGACCGAACTGGCGGCCATCGCGGCGCCTGCGATCATCGGATTCAGCAGCCCCAAAGCGGCGACCGGGATCCCGATGGCGTTGTAGAAGAAAGCCCAGAACAGGTTGGTCTTGATGGTGGCCAGGGTGCGGCGGGACAGCTCGATCGCCTGGGCGACCTGGTCGAGGTCGTTTCCCATGACCGTCAGGTCGGCCGCGGCGATCGCGACGTCCGTCCCGCTGCCCATGGCTATGCCCAGATCAGCCTGCGCCAGGGCCGCTGCGTCGTTGACGCCGTCCCCCGCCATCGCCACCGTAGCCCCGGCTGCCTGCAGCTTCCGGACCGCATCAACTTTTCCTTCCGGCAGAACACCCGCAAGGACATCCCGGGCCGGGATGCCCACGTCGGCGGCAACGATCGCCGCGGCGGCGGCATTGTCGCCAGTCAGCAGGATGGGCCGGAGTCCGAGCGCTTTGAGCCGGGCGATAGCCGCGCCGGAGCCGTCCTTGACTGTGTCGGTGAGGCTGATGATTCCCGCGGTCAGGCCGTCGACGGCGACCCAGATGACGGTGGCGCCGGTTTCCTCCCGTGTTTGCAGGGCCGCGCGATGGCGGTCCTCCACGATGATGCCGTTGTCCTGGAGCCACCCGGCGCGTCCGGCGACCACTTGGCGGCCGTCGACGGTTCCCCGGACGCCTCCGCCGGGTGCGCTCTCAAAGCCGGTCACCGGCAGCAGCGGTCCATTGAGGTTGGCAGCGCGGGCGATAGCCTGGGCGATCGGATGCTCGCTGGCGGTTTCGACCGCACCGGCCAGGGCCAGGATTTCCTCTTCGCCGGCGCCGGTGAAGCTGTGGATTCCCGCGACAGAAAGTCGCCCGCTGGTCACGGTGCCGGTTTTGTCCAGCACGATGGTGTCGACCGTGCGGGTGTCTTCGAGGACTTGGGGGCCCTTGATCAGGATTCCCATTTGGGCGCCTCGGCCGGTTCCGGTCAGCAGGGCGGTCGGGGTGGCAAGGCCGAGCGCGCAGGGGCAGGCGATGACCAGGACCGCGACAGCGGCGGTAAAGGCGGACTGCTGGTCGCCGGTGGAGAGCATCCAGATGGTGAAGGTGGCTGCGGCAATGGCGAGGACAATCGGGACGAAAACGGCGCTGATCCGGTCGGCCAGCCGGGCAATGGGGGCTTTTCCGCTTTGTGCCTGGCTGACCAGCTTGCCCATCTGGGCGAGCGTTGTTTCGCTCCCGACGCGGGTCGCCTTCACCAGTAGCCGGCCATTCGTGTTGATCGTGGCCCCGGTCACGGTGTCGTCCACGCCGACCTCTACCGGCAGCGATTCACCGGTGATGAGCGAGGTATCGACCGCGCTTTGCCCGTCCACGACGAACCCGTCGGTGGCAATCTTTTCCCCCGGACGGACGAGGAAGACATCTCCGGGCTGCAGCCGGTCCGCCGGCATCCGGACCTCGGCCCCGTCGCGGATTACCGTGGCCTCCTTAGCTCCCAGATTGAGCAGCGCCTTCAGGGCATTTCCTGCCTTCTGTTTCGCGTTCGCCTCCAGATACCTGCCCAGCAGCAGGAACGTTGTGACGACGGCGGCCACTTCGAAGTACAGGGCGTGGGCGCTCATATCCATGCCCGGGTGTTCGGTCAGGGCCGGATCGGCCAGCAGTTGCCATGTGGAAAACAGGAAAGCTGCACCCACGCCGATGGACACCAGCGTGTCCATGGTGGAGGCCAGGTGGCGGGCGTTGACGGCGGCGGCGCGGTGGAAGGGCCAGGCCGCCCAAGTAACGACGGGCAGGCTGAGGGCAAATGCCCACCAGCCCCAGTTCGGGAACTGCGCGGCCGGAATCATGGAAATGATGAGCGCCGGCAGTGTGAGGGCGGCGGCGAGCAGCAGCCGGTGCCGCAGTGCCGCGGCCGCCGCCGGTTCGTCCCCGGAGAGTTCCGCCACCTCGGTACCATCGTCAGGCAGGTTGCGGGCAGTCGGAGCCGCCTTCAGCCGGGCCGAATAGCCGGTGGCGGTGACAGTGTCGAGGATCTGCTGGTCCGTGACTGATTCGGGCACGGTGATCTGGGCGGATTCCAGCGGCAGGTTGACGACCGCGTGGACGCCATCGAGTTTCCCGAGTTTGCGTTCAACCCGCGCAACGCAGGAGGCGCAGGTCATGCCCTGAATATCGAGGTCAATGACGCGCGTGTTGGCCAAGGTTACTGACTCCACTAGTACGCTCCGCCGACGACTGTGTAACCCGCTTCGGCGATGGCTTCGCTGATTTCTTCCGGGTCAAGCTCGGACGCTGAGGTGATGGTGGCTACAGAAATGCCGTCCTTGTTCAGTTCGACGGCGACGTCCTGGACGCCCTCAAGTTCCTGGAGCTCTTCGCTGACCGAGGATACGCAGTGGCCGCAGTGCATGCCGGAGATGCTGACGGTGGTGTTGACGCTCATGGTGATTCTCCTTCTAGTCCTAGCGCAGCAGGCGTCCGATGGCGTCTGCTGCTTCCTTGACTTTCGCCCCGCCCGCCTCAGGTGACTCGGCCGCGGCGTTGACAACGCAATGGCCGATGTGGTCTTCCAGCAGTCCGAGACTGACTGCATGCAGTGCCTTGTTGACGGCCGCGACCTGGGTCAGGATGTCGATGCAGTACGCATCCTCATCGACCATCCGGGCAATGCCCCGAACCTGGCCTTCAATGCGCTTGAGCCTTCTCAGGTAGGCGGCTTTGTCTGAGGTGTAACCGTGCTCAGCTACGAGAGCGGCGGTGGCGTCAGTGGTTTCGCTCATGGCTTCTCCTCGGGTATGGCAACACTGTATACCCCCATAGGGTATAAAGTCCACTACCCCCAGGGGTATTACCGGGCGCCCCTCCGGGGTGCAGTTCCTGCGGTGATGTCGTAGAGGTCACCGGCAGACTTCGAAGGCGTCGCGAGGGAGCCGGGGATGGTGACGGCGTCACCGCTTCTTGTAATCTGGCCTCACTAGTCGGCAAAGAGGTCTGTTCGTGGGCGAACCGTTATCTGTCCTGTTCGGTGGATCGCTTGTGGCACTGGCTGCGGCACTTGGGCTGATGACGTCCCGCTCCCATCCGGAGCGGGACGGTGATGCCGTTCCTGCCCTGAGCCGCCGGATGGTTCTCGCAGCTGGCGCCATCCTGGCTGCCCTTGGTCTCTACGTCATTCTGGTCCCTGGGATGGGTATCGCTCCAGCGGAGAGCGGGATGACTGCCGAACTTGGACTTGGGCTGATGCTGTTGGCGGGGATCTGGTTTATCTTCCGCAGAGAGGTCGTCCGCTACCAGTTGTGGGCGGCGTCGGCAATCTACGACCTTGAAACGCCGCTCGACCCGGCTCAGGTGAAGGCTGCTGAAACCCTGGGCGTGTGGATTCGGAGCCTGCTCTTCCTGTCCGGACTTTCATTATTGTGCTGCGGTTGATCTTGCGTTAGGCCTCGCAGGCAGTCGCGGCAACTCGGTGGGTGGGGTCGCCGGGGTCGTTGAACGCCGGCTAAACCGATGGAGCCGGCACGTACAGGGTGGGGGCCAAGCCTCTGGCCGGCAGGGCTCGGTACGACTCCATGCTGCGGGGCGGCGCTACAGGGGCGTGCGCGAGGTCGTCCTGCCTGTGACTAATAGGATTCAACAAACCTTGACCGTATACCCCTAGGGGGTATACGGTCAGTTCACCGGAAAGTCGCGTCCGAGCCGACAGGTTCACACGCAGCGAAGGTCCCGCGGGGCTGCACACCGAGCGGTCCCGTTCCTAAACAGCGAATGAATGGACCGAACCGTGAGCGATATTTACCCCACCCCATCTACTCCCGCCGCCGAAACTTCCGGCTGCTCCTGCTGCGCTCCGGCACCGACGTCCGGGCTGCAGATCGGCCGCCCTCAAAAGGACACCGGCTCCATCGTCGTGACCGACTACGAGGTCGAGGGCATGACCTGCGCAGGGTGCGCCTCGGGAGTGACCACGCAGTTGAAAAAGGTCACCGGCGTCACGGATGTACGCGTTTCCCTGGCTCCGGGCAAGACATCCACGGTCACCGTCGCCAGCCGCTCACAACTGTCGCTGGACGATGTCAGAGGAGCCGTGGCAAAGGCCGGATACAGCCTGCACAGGAGCTAGGCCATACACCCGCTTCCTAGAAACCAGGGGCCGGACCGGCGTCCCTGATGCCTGGCATCAATATCGGAAGAGTAGCAATGCCACAAACACTCAAAAGCACAACGGTCGAAGTCCAGGGTCTGCAATGGGCAACGTCCAAAGCCATCATCGAAAAAGTGCTCGGCAGTCAACCAGGCATCACCGCCGTTGATGCGAACGCTGTTGCCCAAACGGCCACGGTCACCTTCGACCCGTCCCGGACCTCCGTTGAGCAGATCAGCGGCTGGATCACCGATTGCGGCTACCACTGCCGTGGACAGTCAGTGCCGAAGCACATCTGCTTCCCCATGGAGGAACCGGCAGCCGCGTCGGCCACCGCCGCCCCGGCAACCGGCGAGCACCACCACGGCGAGCATGATGGTCACGCTGCCCACCCCGCGTCCGCGCAGGCGGTGACGGACACGGGTCATGAGATGCCTCCCGGCATGACTGTGCCTGGCCACGTGCACGCTCCCGGGCCAGAGCCGCGCAGCCCACAGGAGATGATGGGCCACGGCGGCCACCACGGCGGAATGTCGATGGATGACATGGTCCGGGACATGCGCAACAGGTTCCTTGTCGCCGCCGTCCTGTCTGTCGGCGTGACGCTGTTCTCCCCGATGGGCCGCGACATGCTCGGATTCACCGCCCCGACGCCGTTCGGCCTCCGCGACGACGTCATGGCCCTCATCCTTTCCCTGCCGGTGATCTTCTACTCCGCCTGGATCTTCTTCGACGGCGCCTACCGGGCGCTGAAGGCCCGCACCCTGGACATGATGGTGCTGGTCGCGATCGCCGTCGGAGCCGGCTGGCTCTACAGCCTCGGGGTCACGCTGACCGGCGGCGGCGAGGTGTTTTACGAGGCTGCCACCGTCCTGACATCCTTCGTGCTGCTTGGCCACTGGTTTGAAATGCGCGCCCGTGGCGGAGCCAACGAGGCCATTCGTACTCTGCTCGAACTGGCACCGCCGGTCGCGGTCGTCATCCGCGACGGCGAAGCCGTGGAAGTCCCCACATCCGAGGTCCAAACCGGCGACCTGCTACTCGTCCGCCCAGGGTCGAAGATCCCTGTCGACGGCGAGGTCGAGGAAGGACAGTCCGAGGTCGATGAATCGATGGTCACCGGCGAAAGCCTGCCAGTCAGCAAGACGGTCGGCTCGGAGGTGATCGGGGCATCGATCAACACCACCGGCACGATGCGGGTCCGCGCCACCAAGGTCGGCGCCGACACCGCCCTGGCCCAGATCGTCGCCCTCGTCCAGGAGGCCCAGAACTCCAAGGCCCCCGGGCAGCGCCTGGCCGACCGGGCCGCGTTCTGGCTGGTTCTGGTCGCCCTCATCGGAGGAACCGTGACCTTCGCTGCCTGGCTCGCCCTAGGCGCCGGAGTGCAGACAGCCCTGCTGTTCGCCATCACGGTCGTGGTCATCACCTGCCCCGATGCCCTGGGGCTGGCCACACCGACGGCCATCATGGTCGGCACCGGACTGGGCGCCAAACGAGGCGTGCTGTTCAAGAACGCCACGGCCCTGGAAACGTCGGCCCGGATCGACACCGTGGTCATGGATAAGACCGGGACCCTGACGAAGGGCGAACCCGAAGTGACCGACGTCGTCGTCGATGGCATCGACGAAATCGAACTCCTGGCCCTCGTCGCCGCCGTGGAGCAGGAATCCGAACACCCGCTGGCCGCCGCCGTCGTCCGGTATGCACGCGAGCAGGGTGCGCCTGTGCTGGCTGCCTCCGAGTTTCTGAACGTGCCCGGCCACGGCGCCGGAGCCTCCGTCGACGGACACAGGATCCTGGTCGGAAACCGGAAGCTCATGGCCGATCAGGGGATCGACCTGGGCGCCCTGGCCGCGGTCCGTGACGACCTGGCCGCAACGGGACGCACAGCGGTGCTCGCCGCCGTCGACGGACGCGCCGCAGCGGTCATCGCCCTCGCCGACGCCGCCCGGGACACCGCGGCCGCCGCCGTCACAGCACTCCATGAGGCCGGCATCGAAGTCGTCATGCTCACCGGTGACAACGAGGCAACCGCCCGGCGGATCGCTTCCCAGCTTGGCATCGACACCGTCATCGCCGAGGTGCTCCCGGGCGACAAATCCGCCAAGGTCGCAGAACTGCAACAGGCCGGGAAGAAAGTCGCCATGGTCGGCGACGGCGTCAACGACGCCCCGGCCCTGGCCCAGGCGGACCTCGGCATCGCCATCGGCGCCGGAACTGACGTGGCTATTGAAACCGCCGACGTCGTGCTGATGCGCTCCGATCCGCTCGACGTGCCGATCGCACTGCGGATCGGCAAGGGAACCCTGCGCAAAATGCGCCAGAACCTCGGCTGGGCCGTCGGCTATAACGCAATTGCCCTTCCGATCGCCGCCGGCGTCTTCGCATTCGCCGGAGTGGTGCTCAGCCCCGAGATCGCGGCGCTCTCGATGTCAGGCTCCAGCTTCCTGGTCGCCGTCAACGCCTTGCTCCTCAAGAGACTGCGGCTTCCCCGTCCGGGCCAGCCGGGAGCAGCCCCTGTCGCAGCATCCCGTCCGCTTGCCCCGGTTCCGGGCCGATAGGAAACTGCCGTGGCCGGCACGGTCAGGTTCACATCGGCGAGGATGGGAGGGGCAGACTGTGGATCATCCTGGCCGGTCTGACCCGGTCCGTGGGATCGCATTAGGCTGATTCATAGACGCCGATATCGAAGCTTCCGTCAACCTAAGTTGACGTAATATCCGATATCGGCGTTTGATTTTCCCTGGGGGAGGAGTCCCAGAAGCGGTCAGGTATCCCCGGCAGAGCAGCCCACCGAGAGCAGCCACAAGCCTGCTTGCCGCGGCGCGGCAATCGGCCGACATGCACGGCAGCCATCAGGTCCCCTTCCCGACCGTAAAGTCCAATACCGGCGTTCTGTGTTGCCGAATCCTGATCCGCGGGTACCGTATTTTGCGTCCACGGTTCCAATGGATCCCGCGCTCTTCCTGTGGACCTGATCTCGCCTCTAGTTCCGGTGCCTCGGTCCGGTAGGCTGACCTCAAATATGCAGAGGGGGCGGACTTGGCCTGGCAGGTGGAAAGTTCCAGCACGCGACGGGACTGGGTGCAACTGCGCATTGTTAGTGCCGTGCTGGCTTTCGTACTCCTGCTCGCGTGCACCGTTGCCAGCTGTCTCACCGGGTCCCATCCTTCGACAGCCACTGCTCACGGGATCCAATCGCTAGGTTCGGCCCATGCCCACCCCGTGGCGGAGAATCCGACGATTGGCGCGGTGCCGGCGTTTCATGTCGACCAGCGGCCAAGTTCGGAGACGTCATTCACTGCCGTTCCGCATGCTGCCGGGCCGGAGTCACTCCTGACGAGCAACCATGATTGTGCTCACAGCGCGTCTGGCCCCAGCGTCCGCGATCCGGGCCGCGTCATGGCACCGAATCCGCAAGTCCTGCATGCCGCAGTAACTGCCGCGCCCCTCGCGGACTGCAGTGCGTCAGTTTCCCCCGCTTCCGGCCCAATCCATGGTGGCTCACTAACGCCATCACTCGTTCAACTTTCTATCAGCCGGACGTAAAGCCGCCGCCCGGAAGTCCGCAGAGCCGGCCCGTGCTGCCGGCCCGTCCGCGGCAGCACCCGAGCCTGGACCGCTGCCGGCGATGCCGGCGAACATGTGCCGGCTCTCGCCCTGCCCGAAAATCCTGCATATCAAACATGCCCACGCCGCCATCGCCCGGCGCATGGAAGGTTCATTGTTATGACGAAAACCCAATCGCTAGTAGTCGCGACCGACGGTTGTTCCACCGTCGCGGACGCGATGATGGAACTCCAGACGATGCTCGACGATTCTCTCGCCGACGCGTTGGCGCTGCTCGAAGAAGAGGGGAGCCGGCTGTGGTCCATCGAGTCCGGGACGCATGCCGTTACTTCAGTTCCGACTAGTCCGGGTTCGCCCGCGCATCCCGGCCCCCTGCCGATAATCCAATATGTGGCGTCGGCAATTGTATTGATTACCTATCAGGAAGCCGGAGCCGCCTAGGCGGGAACGCAAGATCCAGCCCCAGTGCTTCGTACATGCCAATCGGGGATGCGGTTGCACCGAAGATCAGGTCCCGGGGCGCAGACGCGGAAGCGAGCCCGCCATCCGGCCGGATTCGCTTCGGTTTCTCTCTATCGTTGGAGGCCCCCGCGTTCCAACGACGGTCCCTTGGTAGCCGTCTTGGCCATCCTCGAGGTCTTTGCCAGCGAGGGCTTCACCGCGACCGCGGCCGTCGGGTGAGTGCCCTGGTGTTTGTCCGCGACTAGCCGGGAGTTGACCGCCTCGCGGTCACCCTTGCCTTCGAGGCGTTCGGCCAGTTGCTGGCGCCGTTCGGGGGAATCGTAGGCCGCTCCGGCCTGCGCCTTGTGGGCGGCGTTGTCCTGTCTGTTGGCGCTTGCAACTGCGGCGCCGGCTGCGGCTTCATCGGTGCGCGCAGCCGAGGCTTTGGTCCGTTCGGTTTCGGCTTCGGAGCGGGCCTGCTGCGCGCGGGCGAGGGCTTCAGAAACGGACCGTTCATCCGACCCCGGGTTGTTCACGTCGATTCCGTAGCGGCTTCGCACCTGTTCTCGGATCTTCTCTGATGCCTGGGCGGCTTCGGGGTCGTAGGCCTTCCATGCCATGGCTGTCTCGTGGACGCATTCGATCATTTCGGGGGTGGCTTTGTCCCACCAGTCATCCCGTGGAACCGGTGCGAGCTGGGCCCGGGCTGCCGCGTGCTGGGCGTCGAAGCGTTCCTGCAGCTGGCGTGCCCGGTGTTCCTCGGCGGCGGCGATATTGCGCTGCTCTTCTTCCCGCATTCTGGCCAGCTGCTCCCCTATCCGGCTGGCTACCATCAGCCCGGTCCGCATCGCACCGTCTACTGCATCGTCCATTCCGTCTGCTTCGCTCATGCTCTTCCCCTATCGCTCGATGCCTGGATTCGGATGCTGGTCTCGGTTCGGCTCTTCGGGCCGGATGGACCCGGCCTGCTGCAGTGTTCGGTCCGGTTTAGTGAGTGTCGTGGGGACGGGCGAGCCGCCCCGTGACCGTTCCGCGATGAGCCGTGCCCGGAGGGCTTCTTCGCTGGCTTCCGGGTGCTGCTCCCGCAGTGTTTCCATGGTCAGAGGCCGCGCCGTGATGGTTTGGGCGGTGGCGCTGGCTTCAACGACCCTGCCGGCGGCGACCACGGCTGCGGAGAGGCCCCGGACCCGGCGGAGGTCATCGGTGGCCTTGTGCATGTCGTGGATGGCACGGGCGGTCTGGGCGAGCTGCCGGAACATGAGAGCATAGGCGGCCCGGTCGCTCTTGGACGTCGCGGCCAGGAGGATCATGGTGGCCCCGCGTGCCGACGGCAAAGCAACTGCCGGCCGTGACGGGTAGCGCCGGAGCTGGGCTGATTTGGACAGCTCCCGTGCGGCGTCCGCCAGCGGCCCGGGAGTGGGTTCGATGCGTCTGGACCATGCACCGAAAGCTGCCGATGTTTCGCGGGCTGCCTGCGCCCAGGCAACGTGGTCACCGTACGGGGTCGTGGCCAGCTTCTCGCGCAGTGCCTGGACGTCGTTGGCGTACTTGTTCCACAGCTCGGCCGACGGCTGCAGGGTCTCCCGGCCGGGGCTTGCCGGTCTGCGGTTGCGTGCTGCGGCGTTCCATTCCGCGACAGCGGACGCCGCTGACTCCGGGGTGCTTTCCCACTCGGCCCGGAGCTTGGGCAGGGCGAGGTCACGACCCAGGGAGTTCCCGCCGAACCAGACGGCACGCTCGCCCTTCCGGGGGCGTTCGGCCACGGAGTACCCGGTCACGACGTCGGTGCGGCCGGCCGCGTAGCGGGGGCGCACGAGCATGCCCTCCTGGCGTGCCCGGCGGACAAACTCTGCCTCATCTGTCGATGCTGCGGCGCAGACGCGCACCTTGCGGGCGAGGCTGTGCCGCTCAACTTCCGTCAGTCCGTGGCGGATGGCTTTGGACTGTTCAGCCGGGGTGAATCCGCGCTCGGCGCGCAGGGTCCCGACAGCGTTCAGCCCGTACTTCTTCTCCAGTGTCCTGGCAGCTTGCTGGGACTTGTATTTACTCTTCCAGCTGTTCCATTTGGTGCCGTCGTCCCGGACCATGCTGGCCACGATGTGGATGTGGTCGTTGCCGTTTTTGCTCAGTCCGTGACGGACCGCGACCCACCGGGCGGGGGCTCTTCCGCCGTCCTCGGTGAAGTCCAGTTCCTTCATGAAGTCGTTGGCGATGGCACTCCACCGCTCCTCGCTGAGCTGGCCTTCTTCTGCGGCCAAACTCAGTGAGCAGTGGAAGACGTGTCCGCCGTCTACCTCGGTTTCGAAAAACTGCTTGGCCCGGTCCAGGGCGTTGGCAATATCGAGGGCAGCGTCGCGGTTCAGCTCGTTGTCGTCGTGCCAGGCCATCAGCGCCGAATCGCCGGCAACGAGGTGCGGTTCTTCGTGTTCGTTTGCACGTCCCGGGCCCGCGAGGTAGATCATCAGACCCGCCATGCGGTCGCCCTGGGTAATGTTCGGAATCACGGAGCAACTACCGCCCGGCCATGTCGGCGAGCTGACGGTCGATTCGGATAATGACAGCCCGCGCGTGGGCGATGGAAGCGGCAGCTTCTGCGGGCACTTCCCCCGTCGCATTCGCGTGCTTGGCGATCTGGTTGATGTTGTTCGCCACGGTCCCGACGAGACGCTGCAGCGTAGAGAGCTGCATGAACTGATCACGCCGCTCCGACGGGTTCTCCGTTCCCTCGCTGAGCGCAGCCTCAATCAAAAGCCGCGGGATGGTCACGCGGTGCTTCTCCGCCAGGGCAAGAAGCTTGGCTTCCTCTTCCGGACTGACCTTGACCTCGTGACGGTGCATCCGGCCGCCGTCAACATTCGCCCGCCGACGACGGGACTTCCAGCCGGCGAAGCCGTTGCCTTCACTCACTTGTCCCGCCCTTCGAATTTGCCAGCGCAGCGAACCCGGAAACCCGGGGATCACACTGACAAGTGTGCCGCATCCGAGACGACAAGTCGAGGATCGAGCAAACTTAGCCGGGCTAAGTTACCAGCTTGCTCCGTCGGCGATACTTCTGCTGAATTTCAGCAACTAGGCAGGTGGTTCCGTAGAGCCAGCACCACTGACAGATTCCGAGGGGCCGTGAAAACGTCACTCCGTCGGGCTAGGCTGAGGGCATGGCAATCATCGACATTGAACAGACACGCAACCAGGCCAGGGCCCTCCTTGATTCGCGCATTGAGTCTGTCACTGCACTGGTGAAGACCCGCCAGCGGATCTCGGATCTGAAGGAACAGTTGACGGAGGCCGAACGAGACGACAAGCGCGCTTACGTCCGCGCCACCAAGGACGGATGGAGCCCCGAAGAGCTCAAGAAGCTAGGTCTCGAATCAGGCGCTGCGGGGCGCCGGCGCAAGACGGCCAACCGCGGCGAAAGCGGTAGCGCTGCGGTTGGTCAGAAGGAAAGCAACAGCGGAGAGTAGCGTTGCCCCTCGCCCACTTGGGCACGGCAAAAGCTCAACCCTTCGGGCTTTTCCCGCACACAGGTGGACGACCGGACCCAACGGAACGGCTGCACACCATCGCCAGGTCACCACGGGAGCCTAGCTGACCGATGAGACCGGCGATCCTGCACAGCCTCCAGAGCGTCGGTACAGCACGACCCGGCCGTCCCCATGGACCAAGACAGCCGGCCCCGTCACCACGAGAGGGGGCCGGCTTTGATCAGTCCTGACGACTGGCCCCCGACCGTGAAAGGCACCACCCTGGTCCGGTCCAACCGCGACAAGGAGCCGGTATCGCTGCCCCTGGTCGAACCTGTGCAGTGGAAGTCTCCCCCGACTCGGCCTGGTCAGGCAGGTCGTTCCGCCACCCACTCCGCGCACGGACCGGAGCTGTCCCCCGCTGGTCGGACCCGTCGACAAGTGACCGGCGAATACTGTCTTTGCCCTAAGTGCTGTCAAACGCCCCGGCTCGCGCTGTCGCGCCCCATAATGAAGCCATGGGCAGCGGCTCGCGGACACACCCGGACCGCGGCCGGATTCAGGCATGAAGAAGGGGACGGCACGACGTGGAACCAACCAAAGCGGACATCGTGGCCGGCTACGGGGGCGCCTGCGACGCCCTTGGTGCCTGGCTGGAGAGCGCGACGGCCGCTGATCTTCGACGAGGGAGTAACGGGACCCGGTGGACCAATGAGGAACTGCTCTTTCACATGGTGTTCGGCTACATGATCGTCCGCGCGCTGCTACCGATGGTCCATGTCATCAGCCGGCTCCCCAGGCCGGTCGGCACAGCGTTCGCTGCCGTCCTGAACGCCGGAACCCGGCCCTTTGACGTCGTGAACTACTGGGGCTCCCGGGCTGCGGCCCTCGTCTACAACAAGCAGCGGATGGCCCGGAAACTCGACAAAACCATCACCGCCATTTCGCGCCGGCTGGAACGCGAGAGCCCCAGGTCGTTGTCACGGTCGATGCCATTTCCGGACCGGTGGGACCCGTTCTTCGCCCCGACCATGACACTCAACGACGTCTACGCCTACCCCACACTTCATTTCGACTTCCATGCCCGGCAGCTAAGTCTCAGCCAACCGCTCCGATAACGGGCCAGTCGTACTTATGAACTGGCTGCAGCGTGACAGGCGGCTGGCCGGATGCTCACGTGAGAGTGCCTTGAACCCGGTTCCATCCTCCGGCGAGCGAAGCCCCTGTTCAGCAGCTCCTCGGAGTCAGCCGGCGTTCCGCGGCGCGAACATGATGATGGCGACACCCGCCAGGCAGACTGTTGCACCGACGACGTCCCAGCGGTCGGGTCGGAAACCGTCAAAAACCATGCCCCAGGCAAGGGACCCGGCCACAAACACGCCACCGTAGGCAGCCAGGATGCGTCCAAAGTGCGCGTCAGGCTGAAGCGTGGCAACAAATCCATAGATGCCAAGGGCGATGACTCCGAGCCCTGCCCACCACCACGACCTGCCCTCCCGTACGGCTTGCCAGACCAGCCAGGCCCCGCCAATTTCGGCAGCTGCGGCAAGAATGAAAAGCAGTACGGATTTTGCGATCGTCATGGATCCATCATCGCCTGCCGGTCGCGATTGAAGCCGGACCACCAGCAGCTCACCAGATGTGGGTAGTGCCCGGCACGTGGCAGCGCCGTCGTCAGTTTTGTTCGGCGTGATCCCGTTGGAGCCGGAGGGCAACCCACAGGCCACAGCGCCGGCAGATGTAGGCAGGTTCGGTCCCAAGGGCATGCAATTTTCGACGCTGCTTCACCCTGCCGCAGCACGAGCAGGTGGCGGTGTCAGAGTCCACTGTTCCTGAGGGCTTTCGTTAGCTGCTCAAGGGTGGGCAGGCCTGCATATCCATTGGGAGTCATGTAGATGCGGCAGGCCAAATCGTTCGAGGATGCTCCGTTCGGGAAGATATCGGTTCCGTTGACGGTGATCGTCGGTGAACCGGCAAATCCGGTGCCCTCAATATCTGATGCGGACTCGAGAAGACGCATATGGACTTCAACGTCGGTGCGTCCCAGGGCGGTCAGCGCTGCTTCAAGACGCTCGTATGCTTTGGCTGAGTTGGGACACTCATCAATATGGAGCAGTTCTAGTCTCATGAAGCTATTGTCCCTGCCGGACTGGCTTCCAGTGTGGTTACTCTTCGAACTGGCGGCTGATGAAGCCTGACATGCCGGGAACGGTGAAGCGGACGGCGCCATGGTCGGGGGCGTAGATGAGGCCTTTGGAGATGAGGCTGGAGCGGGCGACGGTCAGCTGGCTGGCTGCCCGGTTGAGCCGGGAGGCCACTTGGGCGGTGGATGAGGCTTCGTCGTGGTCGTCGGCCATGGCGCGGAGATACTGGCGTTCCGCGGGTGTCGCCCGCTGCCAGCGTGCCCTGAAGAAGCCGGCGTCGAGTTGTTCCGTGCCTATTTCGATGGCCAGGCGGGCGTCGTCGAGGTTGACTGTTTTGCTGGAGGCCACGTCCCAAACGGCCTTGCCGTAGGCCTGCAGGAAGAAGGGATACCCGTCTGCTGCCGTAACGAGCGCCCGTAGGGCATCTGTGTCCACGTGGGCACCGAGCTGGTTCATCGGGAGGCTGATGGCGTCGGCTGCCGACGCGTGATCGAGGGCTCCGATGGTGCGGTAGTCAAAGAGGCGTTCTGAGTAGGACCTTGTGGCGCTGAGCTTTCCAGGCAGGTTGGGCAGCCCGGCCCCGATGATGAAGAACGGCCAGCCTTTCTGGCCGGCCATGTGCTGGACCGAAATCAGTGCACCCAGCAGCTCGTCGTCGAGGTCCTGCATTTCGTCGATGAAGATCCCGAAGCCGCTGCGGGATTTGGCCATGGCCGTTGCGATGTCTTCAACGAGCTCTTCGAGGTCGATGTCCAGGTTTCCGGAGTCCGCGCGGCCCTCTGTGGTGCCGAGTGTGGCTGATACTCCCGTCACGCCGAGGGTTACGTTGAAGGAGCCGATGCTGCCCAGGACACCCTTGACGTAGTCCCAGGCGGACCTGGTCCGCAGCCTCCTTGCCCCCGCCTCGATTGCCCGGGCCAGTTTTTGCCGTGTGGCCTTGCGGCCGTCCGGCGAGGGTTGGGCTTCTATCTGCACAACGAACCAGTCATGTCGCTCAGCTTGTGCGGCGAAGTTGTTCAGCAGCACGGTCTTGCCGACTCCCCGGAGTCCGGACAGGAGCATTCCCCGCTCAGTGGCTTGGCGTTTGGTCCTGACGATCAGGCGGTCGAACGCTTCGATTTCTGCTTCGCGTCCCTCCAGCGCGGGAGGCTTGAGTCCGGAGCCGGGGGCGAAGGGGTTCATGTCGGAGTCCACACGAGAAGTCTATAGAAGAATATGAGCCGGTATAAGGATTTCTTTATACCCTCGTATATTTTTTTATGAACTCAGAAACAGACAGACACCGTGGCCCGGACAAGCCGTGTCTCGCTCCTGGAAGACCCGACTTCCGGCGTGGCTCATCATCCCGGGTTGCGGTGTCCGTCCAGGATTTCGGCACGTTCCTTGACGGCGTCGACGTAGTCGGTGAACGCCTGCTGCATGTCGGGGCTGGCCTTCCAGGGCAGCCCCCGCAGCGGGCCGGTAAACTCCTCCTTCACCCGCAGGTGCGTCATGCCGCCGCGGGGTTCGAGCTTGAGTGTGCGCACGCCGGTGAACAGACCCAGAGGCAGACCGCCGGTCCAGGTCATCACCTCGCCCGGCATCTGCTGGACGCGCAACCGGAGCGTGCGGTTCGCGCCGGTGCGGGTCCGGATTCTGATGGTGCCACCGTTGCGCAGCTCGTCCCGAAGTCGTCTGCACTGGCCGTCCCGGCGGCAGCTCGCCTGCAAGTGTGCTGAGACCAGGGCGAATGAAGCTATCAGGGCCATAACTTGCCCGGCTTGCTGAGCTCCACAGGGAGGCTTGACCTTCCCCTCTGGTGGAAGGTCGACACTGGTCTCGGGAGATTGTTTTCACACACTCTTGAGGAGAAATCGTATGTCTGATCGTCCGTCCGCCCCTTCGGGGGGAATGCCCGGCATTCTATTCGCTGTCGGGGCCGTTACCCTGGCCGTTATCTGTTGTGCCGGCCCGGTTCTGATCGCAGGAGGCGGACTCGCCTTGGCGGGCGGGGTAATCGGAAATCCTGCCGTCCTTGCAATCGGTGCGCTCATTGTTGCGGGAGCCGTCGCGTTTACTCTGAGCCGCCGCCGCGTCCGTGCGCGGGCAAATGAAGTACCGGGCGGCCAGTCCGAGGGCGGGTCATCCGCTGCTGAAGCTCGCTCCCCGAAGATAGCTGACTGCTGTGACCCCCAAAAGACCGGGGCCAACGCTTCCGCACAGAAACCGGAGAGCCGGGACACTTCATCCACGAACGGAAGGAACAGCCGCCCATGACCGCTTCCACACCACCGTCAGAACCCCGTCCGACACGGCAACACCCGCGCCAGCGGCCCGCGGCCCGCGCAGGTGCACTGATGGGCGCACTGCTGACCGCAATACTGCTCGCCGGCTGCGGCTCGACCACCGGCGCAGGCGCACCGCCGAGTGCAGCGGCTGCCTCAAGCGCCGGCACCGGTTCGGGGCCCGCGGTTGCGTCTGTCTCGGTGAAAACCCTTAACGGCTCGCCGCTGACGCTTCCGACGGGTAAGCCGACCGTCATCTATTTCTTTACCGCCTCCTGCGGCCCCTGCGCCACCGGGGTGAAGAATGTTGCCTCGGGCCTGGCCAAGGCCGCCCCAGGCGCGCAGGCCGTGACCGTCGATCTTGATCCCAGCGAGCCGACCGAGGTCCTGAACCAGTTCATCGCCTCTGTCGGCAACCCGCCGGTCACTATGGTGCGGGACGACGGGACCCTGTTGAAACACTTCAACGTCGATTCCCTCGGGACGACGGTCGTCCTGAACTCGTCAGGTAAGGAAATCTTCCGCGGCGTCGATCCCTCCGCCGACGAAACTGCCAAGGCCCTCGCGGCCGCCGGCTCGTAGGAGGGAACGCCCCATGACAGGAACACTCGCCTTCGCTTTCGGCGCCGGCATGCTTTCGACCGTGAACCCCTGCGGATTCGCCATGCTTCCGGCTTTCCTGGCCTACTACATCGGCCGGGACGACACCGGCGCCGCAGGTCCGGGACTGCTCCGCCGAGCCCTCAGCGGCCTCGCCGCAGGAGCCCTGGTCAGCCTCGGATTCGCCGGGATCTTCACCATTACCGGACTGCTCGTTGCTTTCGGGCTGCGCAGCATCATCGGCGCCGTCCCATGGGTGGCCGTCCTGATCGGGGTCCTGCTCGCCGGAGTCGGCATCGCGATGCTCGCCGGCCGCCGCGTGGGGCTGACCCTGAACTCGAACCGGATCAACCGGCCCGGCCGCGGTCCGGGCTCGATGATCGCCTTCGGCGCCGCCTACGCCGTCGCATCGCTCTCCTGCACCCTGGCGGTGCTGCTGGCAGTCATCGCCCAGGCTCTGGCCGCGAACAGCATCACAGCCCTGATTTCGGTCTTCGTGGCCTACGCCGGAGGGGCGAGCATGGTCCTGATCCTGCTGGCGCTCTCCTCGGCACTGGCCAGCGGAGCCTTGGCCAAAGGACTGCACCGGGCCTCACGCTACCTGCCCCGTGTCGCCGGAGCCGTCCTCGTACTTTCCGGTGCCTACCTTGTCGCTTACTGGGCTCCCGCGCTGGCCACCGGCCAACCCAATCAGGGCATCGCCGGAGGGATGAACGTCGCATCTTCGGCAGTGACCGGGTTCATCGGGGCCAATACCACCCTCATCGCGGTTCTCGCCCTCTCCCTCGCCGCGGCCGTGCTGCTCGCGGCCCTCGGGACACGCAGGCGCACCGCCGGGCCGGTGCCGAAGGAACCCGAGGAGAACTGCTGCGCACCCGCAGCCGAACCGCCCGTAAATGCCGCCAACCACTCCGCCGCCGACCTGAACCGCACGACCCCTGCATCACGCGACGCCCCGCCGGCCTGACGCAGGAGCACGAGGCGCCGGGGCAAGGCGGTTTGATGAACACACCTGGACCCCGGCGCCGTCGAGCCGCCGACCGGCAGTCAGCTGAGCTTGGGTTCGAGACCGTCGGGGAAGATCACGGTCGGCGTCCCCGCAGTGCCCAGAGCGTCTCGCAGGTTGCGGCTACGGCGAGCCCGAACACCTGGTGGGCGGCAAAGCCACGCAGATGGGTCACCAGCGGGTATGCGCGGTTCGGGGCGCTGAACCCGGCCAGGGGCGTCAGCAATTCATCGGCGATCAACGACATCGCCGTCCCCGTGGCCAGGCCGGCCGGGACCACTCTCATCCCGGTCGTGCGGCGCAGCAGCACATACAGGGGCGACCAGCTCAGTGCAAGCCCATAATGCATGAACAGCGAAGCTCGCTCCAGCGCTTTTCCCTCCAGCATGATCCCGCCGGCACCGAAGATCTTCTTCGCGGCCAGTTCATAGGGCGGCCCGGGTCGGGCGGCGTCTTCCCTGGCCCGGTCCTGTGCGGATTCCAGTTCGTAGAGTTTCATGCTCACCGGTTCCATGGCCTTGGTCCCGACGTAGCCGGCGACCCAGGCGGTGACCAGGTCTTCGAATGCTTCGGTGATTTTCATGATGGCCTTCTCCCTTTGTGGCAATCGTGTAATCCCGGATTCCCCGGAGGCTACAACCTTTGGGGTGTGTGCGGCGGCTAGATGTCGAGTTTGTCCAGGGCGGCCTGGTACGCCTCGTTGTAGGTCGGGTACTGGGCGACCTGGTCCCGCAACGTGGCGATGGGGATCCGGGCGCGGATGGCCAGGGAGGCCTGGTGGATCCATTCCCCGGCCATCGGGGCCACCGCCCAGGCGCCGATCAGGACCTTCCGGTCGGTGTCTGCCAAAAGCCCGAGGTGTCCGCGGGGATCCCGTTCGTAGGTCCAGGGCCGGGTGATGGCTGCGGCGAGGTCGATTTCCGCCGCTGTGGTGTTCAGGCCCTCCTGGTCTGCCCGGGCCTGGGTGAGGCCGGCGGCGGCGATTTCCGGGTCGGCGAACACGACCCGGGGAATGCCCTCGTAGAAGGCCTTCCGGGGTTGGCCGAGAATAGCGTCGGCCGCGATACGGCCCTGGTACTTCGCGACGTGGGTGAAGGCCATAATTCCGGTGACGTCCCCGATCGCCCAGATCTTCTCACCCGCACGGCAATGTTCATCAACCTGCACCTGCCCGCGGTCACCCAGGATCACTCCCGCCTGCTCGAACCCCAGATCCTGGGTGCGCGGGGTGCGGCCGGTGGCAAAGATGACGACGTCGGCCGCCACCTCGGTGCCGTCGTCGAGGTCAAGGACGCTCTGCCCGCCTGCACGACGGCCGCGACGGGCGTTTACTCCCAGGCGGATGTCGATCCCGGATTCGGGGAGGTATTTGCCGACCAGTTCACCGGCGCGGGGTTCTTCACGTTCCAGGAGCCGGTCCCCGCGGTGGATCAGGGTGACGGTGACTCCGAAGCGGGCCAGGAACGTGGCCGTCTCAATCCCGACGGCGCTGCCGCCGACGACCACAGCGCGTTCCGGCAGGGTCGTGGCCGTATAGGTTTCCCGGTTTGTCCAGGCCGTGATCTGATCCAGGCCCTCCAAGGCCGGGATGACCGGGGCGGAACCGGTCGCGATGATGATGTGCTCGGCGCTCAGTTCCCGGTCTCCGGCCCGGATCCGTCCGGGTCCGGTGATCCGGGCCTCCTCTTTAATGACCACGGCACCGTGGCGGGCGTACCCGTCGATCTGGTCCTTGTCATCAAGATGCCTGATCATGTAATCGCGGTAGTCGCTGGTTTCGGCCCAGTCCAGCTCCGCGCCCGTAACACCGGCCGCCCGGTGCACTTCCGTTCGGGCCTCGGGTGGCCTGAGCACGGTTTTGGACGGCACGCAGGCCCAGTACGCGCATTCCCCGCCGATGAGCTCGCGCTCGATGACCGCGACCTTCTTCCCGGCTTTCAGCAGCCGGCCTGCGGCGACTTCCCCGCCGGGCCCCATCCCCAGCACTGCCACGTCAAAATGTTCGCTCATCGTTTGTCCCTTCAATCGTCATTGGCCGTTCAGGTTCTAGTCGAGCTTCCCGTAGCGTGGCCCCGGATTCCGGACTTACTCCGTGCGCTTTCTTCCCGGTTTCACACGGGCCAGGCACGGGTGAGGGCGGTGGTTGCGGGAGGAGCCTTGTCGTTCAGAGGCCGGGCGGGAACGCGTATTTCGGCTGGATCATGGCCGCTTCGTTCCCGTATACCAGCGCGATCTCGTCATGGGCAGCCAGGACAACTTCCGTGAGACCCCATGTCTTGGCTTTTCCGTTGACGTACACCGTCCACTTGCCCGCGTCGGAACTGCATTCCGGGCCGATACATCCGGTGCCGCCGAGCATTCCCCATTCCTGCAGAACCTGGCCCAGGGTATAGCGCTGGCCGGCCGTGGGCGCCTCGATATGGATTATCCCGGAGGTGTCATGGGTGTGCAGGGAGGATATTCCGTCGGGTTTACCGTCCGGGCCGACACTAACCCCGATGCCCCCCGGAACCGTCACGGGTTTCCCGTGCACGACCACGTCCAGATGGGCATGAAAATGTTCCGCCGTTCCCTCGGCAGTCAGGACAGGCAGCCCCGCGGCCTGGATCCTCCCGGCCGCCCCGGCCGGATCCAGGTCCCACGTAGTCGCGGACGGTCCCGCCGGAGCTGCCGGAACGGTCGGGGCAGGGGCCGATGTCGCCCCCTGTGCCGGAGACGTCGGGGTACCGGAACACCCGGCCAGAGCCAAAGCTGCCAAGGCGGCGGCGGGTAGGGTGAACCAACGCTGTCTCATGCGTGAGGGGTGGCCTTTCAAATCAAACGGTCCGGCACTGGAAAGGGCGCCGGTGCGACGGGATTTAGCAGCTGCAGCTTTGCGCCCCGTTGCCCGGTTTCTCCCTGCCCTGCGTGGGGATCCCGGCGAGCATTTGGTCGGCCATGGTGGAGGCCAGGCGGTATGCCTCGTCGACGGGGATGACGGTGCCGTCGGGGTGGTTCTTGAGCCAAGGTTCCGCTTCTTCGGGTGAGGCGAAGAAGTGGACCTGGTTACAAAAGGATGAGCGGACAGAGCTCATGTCCTCCGGATTAACCAGTGAGACCACGGCGGTGGCCGGCTCAACACTGGTGACACCGGAGCCCTCGACCCGCACCCGTACGGGTGTTCCCGTTGATTTGTAGGCGGATTCGATCCGCGCGGAACCACCCAGAAGGGTGGGGAAAATCAGGGTGTCCAAGGCGCACCAGGTATAAAGCTGTTCGCCGTCGACTTCGAAGCGGTGCTGGGTGGGACGCATCGTCAGGCCCTGCCCGATGATCCGCCCGGACCCGTCGTACTCGGTGTCGGCCATGGTCTCCAGTGCGGCGCGGATCTCCGGCTCAGTGCGGCCGGTGGCAGCGGTGAGGTCATTCACGTCGACCGGGTCGCCCTGGGCGAGGAGCTTCAGCAGGGGCAGCCACAGCCAGGGCTGCATGCCGGTTTCGGCGGAGGCGAGGCGGTCGGTGACCTGGTTGATGTTGTTTGTCATCGTTTTTCCCTTCGGTTGGGGATTGGGCCGTGAGACTGACAGGCAGGCGTCAGGAGGCGCAGCAAGAGAGTTTGGAGATGTCGGTACTGAAGGACTGGGCCGCGATCTTGATCCCCTCGGCCATGGTCAGGTACGGGGACCAGAGGTTCGCCACCTGGTGCACGGTCATGCCTGCCTCGAGGATGTAGACACCGGCGGCGGCGAGGTCTCCTGCTTCCTTGCCCACGGCGGTGATTCCCACAATCCGCCCGGTGGAGGCGTCTGCGACGATCTTGATAAAACCGCGGGTGTCCCTGTTCACCAGGGCCCGGGGCACGTATTCCAAGGGCAGGACCCGGCACTCGCACCGGATGCCCGCCGCGTTGGCTTCCTTATCGGTCATCCCGACCGCGGCCAGCGCGGGGCTGGTGAAGGTGACACGGGGCAGGTGCCGGTAGTCGACCTCGCGGCCTGCGTTGTTGAAGGCGTTTTCGACGGCCAGGGAGCCGTGGGCGGCTGCGACGTAGACGAATTCGCGGTGTCCGGTCACGTCCCCGGCTGCCCAGATCCGGTCGTTGGAGCTGGTCAGCTGGCTGTTGACCAGGATCTCTCCGCCGTCCCCGGTCTTGACGCCGACGGCGTCCAGGTTCAGGCCGTCGGTGACCGGGCGCCGGCCCATGGCGACGAGCAGCCGGGTGGCCCGGAATTCTTCTTGCCCGCCTGAGACGGCAGCGGTCGCGACGATCTCTCCGGTGGCCGGGTCGGTCCGTACGGCGGAAACGGCGGCACGGCGGACCACGCGGATGCCCTCATCGGCGAAGACGCCCATCAGGGCCCGGGACGCTTCGGGTTCCTCGGCCGATGCCAGCCGGGACCGGACCAGCATGGTCACCTTGGACCCGAGCCGGGCGAAGAGCTGGGCCTGTTCCAGCGCCACATAGCCGCCGCCGAGCACCAGCAAAGAGTCCGGAACCTCGTCCAGTTCCATCGCCGTGGTTGACGTCACGTAGTCCGTGTCCTGCAGTCCCTCGATCGGGGGCGCCCAAGGACTGGAGCCTGTGGCCACCAGATAGTGCGCCGCAGTGACGGACTCGCGTGCGCCGCCCTCACCGGTGATTTCCAGGACCGGTTCCTGCGGGGTGCCGGCGAAAACGGCGTTGCCCTGACGCAGCTCCCAGCCGTAATCCGCCGCTAGGTCCACGTACTTATCCGCGCGCATCGTCTCCACAAGGGAACGTTTCCCGCCGACGAGCGCACCCATATCCACCGGCTCGGCAGAGGTGCTGATGCCGGGGAACCGGCCGGAAGCGTCCAGGGCAACGTGTCGGGCCTCGGCCGCCGCGAGGAGCGCCTTGGACGGCACACAGCCGGTGTTCACGCACGTCCCGCCGACGGTGGAACGCTCGATCATCAGCACGCGTTTGCCCAGGTTGGTCGCCCGGATCGCGGCCGCGAACGCCCCGCCGCCGGAACCGATGATGGCCAGATCAAAATCAGGTGTTGGTTCAGACATGAAATCCTCCAAAGTCATACAGCAGCGCCGCCTGCAATATCCGCAACGGCGCCTCGTGAATGGGTCTGCCCCAAGTCTGCACCTTCCACCACGGGGGAAGGTCAAGAGGTGGACTCATCGCCGGCACACAAGCGCGGAGCCCCGTCCCGGCTTCACCCCCCAAGAAAAAGATGAGTTCCCCTCGGTCCGGGGTGGCCCACACATGTTCCTGCGGTGCCCGTTATTGACCTTCCAGTAGACTGGAAGGTCAAGAGGGAAATTCCCCGGGACGAAGAGGTGCATGATGCGCATTGGCGAGACCGCCGCAGCTGCGGGCTTGACGGCTAAGACACTGCGGTTCTACGAGGACCGGGGCCTGCTGCCGGCCGCCGACAGGGCCCCGAACGGATACCGCGACTATCCCCACGAGACGGTCAGCCGGCTGGAATTCATCCGCCGCGGCCGCACCGCCGGACTGACCCTGGCCCAGATCAGCGACATCCTCACCGTCCGCGACCTCGGGCAGGCCCCCTGCGTACACGTGAAGGATCTGCTGGCCAGTCAACTCCGCCACCTCGATGCCCAGATCGCCGAACTCACAGCGCTCCGGGCAACCGTCGCCGAATTCCATGACGCCGCGGCCGCAGGAAACCCCGCATCCTGCGACCCCGAACGCATCTGCAGCTACCTCTAACGAAAGCCACGGCCCTGCCAGTTGGCCGCTACTGAATTCCCCAGTGCCCGGCAGACTTGCACTCAAGACGTACATGCGACCACAGGAGAATCCATGACCACCGCCATTTCAGTCATTGTCTTTGATGTCAACGAAACCCTGTCAGACATGTCACCCATGGGGGAACGCTTCAGCCAGGTCGGAGCGCCGGCTGAACTGGCCAAACTCTGGTTCGCCACACTGCTACGTGACGGCTTCGCACTGACGGCCAGCGGAGACAACGGCTCATTCGCCGCCATCGGGGCCGACGCACTCCGGGGACTCCTGACCGGCGTGGAACTCAACCGCCCCCTCGCCGCAGCGGTCGACCATGTCATGGCCGGCATGACCGGCCTCGGGGTACATCCAGATGTACCCGAGGGGATCAGGGCACTCGCCGCTGCAGGGTTCCGACTGATCACGCTCAGCAACGGCTCCGCCCAGATCGCCGACAAGCTGTTCAGCGAAGCCGGGATCCGGGACGCGTTCGAATCGCTGCTTTCGGTCGAAGACGCGCCCGCCTGGAAGCCTGCCCGGGCCTCTTATGAATATGCCGCCGCTGCTTCCGGGGCTGACCCGGCCGGCATGCTGCTGGTCGCCGTGCATCCGTGGGACATCCACGGCGCCGCCCGCGCCGGATTGCGCACGGCCTGGCTGAACAGGACCGGGGGTAGCTACCCGGGCCACTTTGAGACTCCTGAATTCATCATCACAGCCCTGACCGAACTTCCCGCGGCCCTGGCAGCTGCGCGCTGACGAAAACCGGCCCCGCCCGGCTGGTGCCTCTCTCACAATCGGATTTTGAGAATCGAGGGTGCGGAGCTCAGGGCTAGACAGCTAAGAGCGTGCGGACTTGGTTTCCGGGACTCCGTTTTGACTGAGGGCCCTGGTCAGCGATGAGACGCTGACGCTAAGCCTTTGAGCTGTCTCCTTCAAGGTATGACCCTCGCCGCGTAACTGTCGGGCCGTTTCAAGCTTCCCCGCCGTCATGGTGCGGGGGCGTCCACCCAGCCGGCCGCGCGCCTTCGCCGCAGCCAGGCCAGCCTTTGTCCTTTCGGACAACCTCGAACGCTCGTACTCTGCCAGGGAGGCGAACATGTCAAAGATGAGCTTGCCGTGCGCACTGGTGGTATCTAGCCATGGCTCGGCCAGGGAACGGAACCCTATCCCCCGCCGCCCCAGCACTGTCACAATGTCAGCCAGATCCGCCGTGCTACGACCCAGCCTGGTGAGGTCAGCAACCATCAGGACGTTGCCCGGTTGCAGGTAGTCCAGGCACTCCATCCACCGCGCCCGGGCCTGCGTCGCCCCGGAAGCGTATTCCTGAAACACGCGGACCGCCCCCGCCGACACCAGCGCATCAACCTGGGAATCCAGAGACTGCCCCCGGGTGCTGACCCTCGCATAGCCGATCACATTGCCCGACACGTCAAAAACCCTCCACCTCACGTTTTGACCGGATTTCATTTCGGAAACCAGTTCTGACCAACCCTATTGGGGCAATCCGGCTGTTTTTAGGAGGCTTGCCCGGATTCGGTAAGAAACGGTCGTTTTTGACGCCACCTTGGAGGCCTCAAGTACGAAACGGGAACGCCGCAGCTCGATTCCCCTGAGCATCGCCGTGGCCGCCCGGGCTCATCACCACCCTTGACCACTTCGAAACTGGAACCCTTCAGGAGGCGTTCCCGCCGAGGCCACGTCTATTATCGATCGGTGGTCTCATCCGAATTCCTTTCATGCTTCTCCAGAACACCGTTACTCCAGACCGTCATGCAGTGCGACCCGATCACCGTGATCGTCAATGCGCCGCAACAGAATGCCGGTGATCCAAGTACCCTTTTGGCTACGCTAAGCCAGGCCTCAGCCGTTCTCGTTGCCATTATCGGCGGGTTTCTTGTGAGCCGCCTAGTGGCCATCTCTAGCGAAAGAGAAGGACTTCGACGGCTTCTGGCCGCAGCTTCAGGTCGCATATCCCATGTCCAATCGGATCTGGACGATGCCCGCAAGGTAAGGCTCGGAAGGGCTCAACGAGATTTCCATGACGAGGCTGTGGATAAGTTCCTTGAGGATCCCGAACTGGATTTGGACGAAATGCTTCATGACTTTGTTCCGAGGGGAACTACCGAGGAGGAGCTCAAGCCGTACGCACTTGAATTGCGGGAGCGCACCGTGCAGGCGGTGAAAGACATTAAGGCGGCCTTCAGGAGAGGCGATACCCGAGAGCTGGACCTTGAGGACCTTGTCGCCCGTGGTCTTTCCATCGACACTGATCGAGATCTGTACGAGAGCGCGTTCGAACATCTGCGGAAGCGGCTGCCCTCACCTCCTGGGATGTTTGGAGGCGCATTCGATCATCGATCATTGATCGCCGGCATAACGCCCCCTTGGGTGCATGAAGTAAATGCCCGACGGGCTGATGAAGCACTTCGGGCCGAGTCGGATTTGAGTACGCAACTCAAGTCAGCTATCGCCGAGCGGAGCCGCTTGAATGACGAGTTGGTTCGGGTTGGTAAGCCGCTCGGGGTTCTTTCCGCGATTTGGATGCTAGGCGTCCTCTCACTCTTGGGGATCCTAGTGCCAGTGGTTGTGATGGCCCTTGAGCCGGATGCCTTGGCAAATTGGGCGAAGGTTGGTCTCATCGTCAGCTTCGTCGTTGGGCTACTAGCCATCCTTGGCTATGTTGTGTGGTTCTGGCGAAAGATCGGCGCCAATGAGGAACAAACCGTAGCCAGCGAGTGACGCCTTCCTTCCCAAGAGACTCCGACACATCGTGAGCGATCGCTTTTGACTGACTTTCGGATCTAAAGCAGCGCAAGGTCCCGCAGTCATGGAAAGCCAGGTTTTCCTTTCTCCTCGCGAACCGCCACACATCAGCAGCGAAGAACGAGGGTGCACGAGGGCGGCCGTCGTAGGCTCTAGCCATGACCTCAAAACCCTTGCTAGCTGTCGATAAGGTCTTTGTGCCTGGGCTCGACTCCGAATACACACATGTCGAACGGGAAAATGCTCCCCAGGTCGCCAGGATCCGCCAATATGTGCACCAGAAGGGATACCTCATCCCTGTGGTAGGCCCCACGAAAATGGGCAAAACGGTATTGGTTCGCAGGACTGTGCCCGATGCCTTTTACATTGACGGCAGCTGGATCACCGATGCCAAGGATTTCTGGGTACGTCTAGCGGCCCAACTCGACATACCAACGTCCCAAAATGGCAACAAGACAAATGGTGACACCTCGAAATGGGGATTCAAAGCCAAGCTCGACCTCCTGCTTGGTAGCGCCGAAAGCCAAATTGGCGGCGAGCACTCGCGCATTATTGCCAAGGGTTGGTCCGCCGAAATTCCCGCAGACCAAGCTGTCACGGCGGCCATTCGCGCCCTGAACGAAGTCGATCAATCTGCTGTAATCATCATCGATGACTTCCACTACATGCCGCCCTCCGTGCGCGCTCAGGTTGTCGCCAGCCTCAAGGGACTCTGCGCAAATGGCGCCACTGGCGTACTCATCACATTGCCTCATCACCGCAACGAAGCAGTGACCCAAATCCAGGACATGATCGGTCGGAACAAAGTGGCAACGCTGGAGGGATGGACACTCTCTGAGCTAGAAGAGATAGCTAAGCTCGGTTTCCACAAACTCAATCTCCTGGACCCCAGCGGCGCATACGGACAAATGCTAGCCCGTGAAAGTTACGGTAGCCCTCAGCTCATGCAGGCGCTGTGCCTCAGCTTTGTCCGCGACGTCAACGGCATCAAGGTAGAGCAACAGCAGCCCACGCCCCTTCAGGCTCCTGCGACGTGGTCCGATTTCTTCGAGGAACAGGTGGATGAGAGGGCCTACGAATGGCTCGAGACCTTGGTCTTCGGACCTCCGGTACGAGGTCAGGACCGTCGGGTATTTGACTTGCAGGACGGCCGCAAATTGGACGGATACCAGCTAATCTTCGCTGCCCTAAAGGCCGGCGGCCCGGTCCTTTCGACGAAGGTTCGCGACTTGAAACCTATCGTCACACAGCTGCTGACAAACGGTTCGAACGATGAATACGCGCGACTCAACCTCGTTACCAAGCTGAACCAACTCACTAAGATCTCCTCCAGAACGCTGAGCGCTCAACACGCGGATGACCTTGAAACCGAGGATGACGAGCTACCAGCAGCAGCACCGGATGAGTCCCTGCCAAACAACAAACATCAGCCTTTGTTCGAATACAACTCCCGCAGGCACGGCGAAATCGACATCCTGGAGCCATACCTGGCTTATGCCTTGAAATGGAAGAGCGACGGACTCCTGGCCTAATCCGCGGACCGCCGAGGGCATTCCGGAAGGTCCGTGCGTGACGTTAAGAAGGCAGGGCCGGCGTGAGCCGGCCCTGCCTGGTTTTCCCTCTGCAAAGGAAATATGTGGTTCAGCTTAGCTGAACTGTTTTGTGGTGCTGCCGCGGCCTGGTACCTCGTTGTTCCTGGTCCCGCGGGGGTGGTGGTGCGCCGGCGCGTGGTCGCGGTTAATGGCGGTCCGTCGCTGGTGAGTGGCTGCTGTGGTTCGCCCGGGGCGACGGACCGCCCCACTTCTGGAAGGTTCCTGGCCCTTGCCGGGGTGAGTGGGCCGGGCGGCTGCCCCTGGGGCCAGCCGCCCGGTTCACTGTCCGGTTACTCGGTGTCGGTGGTGTGATTGTCGATGATGATCTGCTCGACGGCGCTGGCGGTGTATCCCCATGTGGTGAGCTGGTTCAGGTAGTGGAAGTGCCGCTTCTCGGCGGACCGCCATGAGTCTTTCTGGAGGGTCTTTTCATACCCGGCGCAGATCAGGGCGATGAGGGAGAATTCTGGGCGTGTGGTGGTTTTGGCGGTGTGGTCCCGCAACGGGTTCCAGCCCCACCGATCGGTGTCCTCTCCGGTCTTGGCCCCGATCATCTCGGTGGCGACTTTGCCGTCGTAGCCGCTGGCGGTTTCGGGGTCGTGGGTGATGGCGTGGACGGTGAAGTACTGCCAGCCCTTCGGCGCGGTCTTGCGCGACAGCAGGGTCTTCACGAATTCACGCCTGACCTTCGTGGCGCTTTCCATCTCGCGGTTATTGGCGATCAGGGTTTTCCGCTCGGCTTTCTGTTCCTCGGTCATCGGGCCTTTCTGGGCCTGCGTGCCGCCGTCGTAGCGTTCGTACTTCGGGGTGAAGCCCCGGTCCTGCCAGCCGGTGATGACGGGCTGGGCGTTGTGCTGGCCCCGGTAGTCGGTGCTGATCAGGTAGGCGTTGGCGTCCTCGTCGGTGGCCGGTTTCCCGTCGGCCCGCTTCGCGGCCGAGACGTACAGGTTCTCTTCGTTGGAGTAGTGCCCGGCGTCCTCCACGATGGTCTTGCCCTCCGCCTCGAGCTCGGCGATGAGTGCGGCGAGGGCGGCGGCGCGGTCGCGGCGGTCCCGGAGCATCTGCGCGACGTGCAGGAGCTGATCGGGTTCGTCCGCGATCACGGACTCTAATTCCTCCGTGGCGTCCTGGTCCCCTTCAAATTCGGCCATGATGAGCGCTTCGTCGATGGTGTATCCCTTGCCCAGGGCGGTGGATCCGGCGGTCGAGGATTTGGCTTTCAGCGCCCCTTCCACGATGGTCTTGGTGCGTCCGGTTTTCTTGGCGATCGCGGCGGCTGAGACGCCGATCAGGGACAGCTGGTGGTAGGCGTCGGCCTCGTCCGCTTCGGTCAGTTCGGCGCGCTGGATGTTCTCCACGACCTGGGTCACGATCCGTTCTGCTTCCTCGGGGGACTCGATGATCATCACCGGGATGCTGGTGCGTCCGGCTTCAACGGCGGCGCGGGTGCGGCGCTGTCCCATCAGGACGTGCACGGTCCCGTCGTCCTTGCGGTGGGCGATGACGGGTTCCATCACGCCGTGCTCTTTGATGCTGGCAATGAAATCGGGGGTCAGGGCGGCGTCTTTGCGGACGTTGATGTCCACGGTCAGGGTGGCCGGGTTGAGCATTTCGAGGGTGGGTGTGGTGTTCATGGTGTTGCTCCTTTTGCAGAGGATTCCGGTGGGTGGGGCGGCTCAGGTGACCGGCCAGCTTCCCCTCTCCCCCGTTGTTTTTTGGTTGCTGGCAAGCTCGCTTGCTCGGCGGCCGACGGAGCCCTGTCTACCCGCAGGGCAAGGTGAAGGAAATTCCCGGAGGAAATCAGCGACGCAGGAGCGCCGGAGGGACATTTCCTGCCCCGCAGGCCCCGGTGGAGCTTGCGGAACCGGGGCTAGACGGGGTGGAGCGGACGCCTAGAATCCGGAGGACAGCAACCAAAAGACGTCGTAGACAAGACAGGGCCAGGGCTGGCCGGAGCCCTGCGACGGACAGCACTGGACCCACAGCCGGCCGCGCCAGCGGACGCCCGAATGGGTGCGAGCCCTGCGAGCATGCCCCTGGCTTCGTCTCCCCTGGATCCGCCCATGCCGGCCCCGCTCCTAGCCTGGCCGGCCCGCTGCCTGTTCCTCCGGCGGTCCTTCACCGAAACGGCGGTGCGCCGCCGGTGACCAGCGACGGAAGCCAACCACCGGCGGCGGACCGCCCGAACCTTTCGGCCGGTCCCGGTCCATTAGTGAGGAGGGCGTCACCTTGCCGGGCGGTGGTTCCGCCCGGCAAAGTTTCAGGAGGTTTAGGCGACGTTGGCCATGTACGGCATCCGGTACCGGCTCGGCAATTCCGCGGCGGCTTCGGGCAGGTCGTCCGGGCCGTGGGCCTGGCCGTTCTTCCACTGGAAGAACGCCTGTTCGCTGATCGCGTCCCATTGGCGGGCCTTGGTCCGGTAGAACGTGCAGCTCACGTCTCCCTCGCAGTAGGTGGCGACGCCGAACAGGTTTCCGATGCTGTCAGCGGTGCGGGTCGCGGCGACCATGACGTAGGGCCAATTGCCAAGGTCCCAGCCGTCACTCCCCCAGCTGGGGATGACGGCCCAGCCGTGTTCACCGATGAGTTCCATCCAGTCGTAGCCGCCGTTCTCGTGGTAATCGCCCAGCACGGTCACGCCGTCGATGGTTTCCCCGGTGTCCCGGGTGGTCACCGTCATAGTGGTTACTGCGTTCATGGTGTTGCTCCTTTTGCAGAGGATTCCGGTGGGTGGGGCGGCTCAGGTCACCGGCCAGCTTCCCGCTCCCCCCGTTGTTTTTTGGTTGCTGGCAAGCTCGCTTGCTCGGCGGCCGACGGAGCCCTGTCTACCCGCAGGGCAAGGTGCAGGAAATTCCCTCAAGGAAATCAGCGACGCAGGAGCGCCGGAGGGACATTTCCTGCACCGCAGGCCCCGACGAAGGAGGGGCTAGACGGGGTGGAGCGGACGCCTAGAATCCGAAGGACAGCAACCAAAAGACGTCGTAGACAAGACAGGGCCAGGGCGGGCCGGAGCCCTGCGACGGACAGCACTGGACCCAACAGCCGGCCGCGCCAGCGGACGCCCGAATGGGTGCGAGCCCTGCGAGCATGCCCTTCCTGAGTAGGGTGAGGGCATGACTGAGCCGGTTCCGCGTGATAACCGCCCGGGCCGTGCGGGGCGCGGTTCTGTGCTGGATTCCCCGCGGGTCCTCTGGGTCCTGGCCGTGGTGTTCACAGTTGCCGCGGCGGGGTCGCTGGCGCTGGTTGTCGTTGATCTTGTGATTGCCCGGCCGGCAGCTGGCGATGTCTTCATTACCGCCCTGAATGCCCTGGCGGCGTTCCTGTTGTGGCGGCGGTTGTTGGCACAAACCCGGGCATGAGGAAAGGCCGGCACCGCAGTGCCGGCCTTTCGCCGTTTCCCTCTGCAAAGGAAATTTGGGTGGGCAGCGTCCCGCTGCCTGGGCGTTAGAGGTTGGGGTGTTCCTGGGCCCAGCCGATATTCGCGGGCCCCGTTGGTTCGCCGGCGGTGAGCAGACGAATCTCGATGACATCTTCAGCCAGGCTGGGCTCGGCCGCCGGCTTGTCGTCGTCGGTCAGGATGTAGTCAGTTCCCATGCTCACGCTTCCTGGTCGGTGCAGTGTTCCTGGGTTCACTGTAGCCGTGGTTTCTACACGCTAGCTGGGTTCTGAGCTGCGCCCGCGCGAGCGTCCGGCGGCCGGCGGAGCGCAGCGGGGGAGGCCGCCCCGCCACCGGCAAAAGGCCGGACCGGGATCTCTTGGTGATCCCGGTCCGGCCCTGTCCGTTTAGTTGTTGTGGCGCTGGTAGGAGGTTTCCGGGTCGCGAGCGACCTCTGCGACTGAGCCGCGGTTGATCAATTCCTGCAGCAGCCCTGCCAGCCGGAACCCGGGGGCGTCCGTGTCCGCGTGCTTGAGGTACCGGCTGGCTTGGGTGCCGTTGCCTTTGAGCCATTCCAGCCACCCCATCAGGGTCAGCATCGGTGCGCGCTGGCCTGCCGGGACTGCCTTCATCAGTTCGAACGCGATGGCCTGGGCCCGGTCCACCCGGTTCCAGTCGGGGCGTCCGGTGAAGGTACCGAGGATGACGTCGGCGAAGTTGCCGTTCTGGGTGGTGATGGTCTCGCGGAACAGGAAGTCCCGGACCATCTTGTGCTGGAACGCTCCCGCAAGGTCCCGGGCCGTTTCGCTGTCCGGGGTTCCGGTGCTGTCCAGCACGGCCGCCCACGCGGCGCATGCTTTCTGGATGTCTGCTTCGGTGCCTTCGGGTGCTTCCACCGGCATGGCCCAGGTGCCCAGCAGGGCGGGGTTGTAGACGTCGATGTCCGTGGCGCTGCCGAAGAAGGTAAACGTCGCGTTGGCGTGGCTGTCGGTGATTTGCTCCAGCGGGCGCTCCTCGTCCGTGCCGAACTCCGTCCAGTGAGTGGAGGTCACGAGCCAGACGTGCCGCACGGGCATCCGGGCTGCGGCCAGCTCGGACACCAGTGCGGCGACGTGCGCGGCGTAGGGGTAGCTGTCCTGGTTCTCGTCGGTGTAGACGACGAGGTAGGACGCCGTGGCCTTCTCATCGTTGGCGGCGTGGCTGGTCAGCGTCTGCGCGTAGTTGACCGGCTCGACGTGTTCGGGTGCGTCCACCCGCAGGGTCGCGCCGAGCGCGCCGGCGTGGGCGGTGAGGACGACGAACGATTCCGAGGGCGTGATGCCCAGCAGGTGCGGGATGGTGGCCAGCAGGTCGGCGGGACCGGTGAGGTTGATCTTTTCAAGCATGGTGTTGCTCCTTTTGCAGAGGATTCCGGTGGGTGGGGCGGCTTAGGTGACCGGCCAGCGCCCCCTTCTCCCCCCGTTGTTTTTTGGTTGCTGGCAAGCTTGCTTGCTCGGCGGCCGACGGAGCCCTGTCTACCCGCAGGGCAAGGTGCAGGAAATTCCCTCAAGGAAATCAGCGACGCAGGAGCGCCGGAGGGACATTTCCTGCACCGCAGGCCCCGACGAAGGAGGGGCTAGACGGGGTGGAGCGGACGCCTAGAATCCGAAGGACAGCAACCAAAAGACGTCGTAGACAAGACAGGGCCAGGGCATCCGGAGCCCTGCGACGGAGGCACTGGACCCAACAGCCGGCCGCGCCAGCGGACGCCCGAAAGCAGTGTCTGTAGGGCCGCGGTGCCTGCCCCTGTCCGGGAGGGCCGTGGCAGGATGGGGTTCATTATGGACAGGCGGTTGCGGCGCGCTCCTGACGCCGAATGGGTGCTGATGTACCGGCTCGGACTGAGCCGGCAACGCATCGCTGACCTCGTGCGCGTGCCGCCGGCCGCTGTCGGATACCACCTGGCCATCGCCCGCCGCCAGGATCCGGGACTGGAGGCCGAGCACCAGGCAGCGGCCGGCGCCGGACCTGTTCCATCCCGCTCCCCCACGGATCTCGCCCGGATGGAAGAGGTCATCGCCTGGGCCTCAGCCGAAGGCCGGCTGCCTGACGGCCGGTCCGGCGACCGGAGCGAACGGTCAATGGCCCGTTGGCTGTCCGTACGCCGGCGCGAAGCAGCCCAGGGGACCCTGGACCCGGCCTACAGCGACGGCCTTGCCCAGGTGCCGGGGTGGGTCGAAAACCGCCGGAAGGTGGAGGACGAGGCGCGGTGGTACGAGCGGCTGGCCGAGCTCGTGGAGTTCCGGTTGGAAGGCAACGACTGGCCACGCCACCACGATTACGAGTCAGAGCGTGAACATACCCTCGGGGTCTGGGTCCACGCGCAGCGGTACAAATGCCGCCGCGGCGAACTCGATCCTCTGAAGGTCAAGCTCCTGAACAATGCAGCTCCCGGGTGGCAGACCGGTCGGACCCGCGGCCGCCCTCCCCTGCGCTGACCGGAAGGCCGCATCTCCAGCGGCCACGAGGCAAGACCCGCTAGTACACTTGCATCGGCTCTCCAGTCCCCCCAGCTTGGAGAGCCGGGAGCCTCTGCGCTTGAGTCCTCGGATTCGCGCGGAGGCTTTCCTCATACGCCCAACCAAAAACCACCGTGTGGCCAACCAGCAGACGACCCAACCGTGTTGTGCCCACTGGGGGCAGGCGGAGCCCTCCGCACAGCTCAGGCTGTCCCCATTGGCGTACAACCCGTCCCGTCGAAAGCCCGCCAGACCCTCGATGGTTCTTTTGTCGGCCCACACCAGTAGACTGAATGAATCGAACATATATTCGAATAAAGGTGTGTTGTGGGCGTTGTTGTCGGTCCCCGTGTGATAGATGCGGGCGTGTCGTTGTTGTCGGTGCTGATTTCTCCGGTACCCGTCGCGGCCGGGTATCCGTCGCCGGCGCAGGACTATTTTGACGGCCGGATCGATCTGAACGAGCACCTGATCAAGGACATCACCAGCACCTATGTCGTGAGGGTGTCCGGGGAGTCGATGGAGGGCGCCGGCATCAGCGACGGCGACGAACTGATCGTGAACCGCGCTCTGGAACCCAAGGACGGGTCCGTGGTCATCGCCGTCCTGGACGGGGAGCTGACCATCAAGCGGCTGCGGGTCACGGGAACCGGGGTGGTGCTGCAGGCGGAGAATCCGGCGTACCCGGACATCCTGGTCCCGTCGGTCGCGGATCTGGTCATCTGGGGCGTCGCGACCCGCTGCTTGCATCATGTCTAAGCCGGCCACGATGCGGCACATGCCGCAGATCGCGCATGTGGATGTGAACTGCTTCTACGCGTCGGCCGAGCGGGCGTTCAACCCGTCCCTGGAGGGCCGTCCCGTCATCGTCCTGTCCAACAACGACGGCTGCGCCGTCACCCGCTCCCCCGAGGCCAAGGCCCTCGGGATCCCCATGGGTGAGCCGTGGTTCAAACTCGCTCCGCGGGCCAAACAATGGGGACTCGTCGCCCTCTCCAGTAACTACGAGCTCTACGGCGACATCAGCGCCCGCGTGATGGAACTGCTCGGCCGGTACAGCGCCTGGCTGGAGGTCTACAGCATCGACGAGGCCTTCCTCGGCGTCAAAGGCGCCCCGGGAGAACTCCTGGCCCTGGGCCGGGACATGAAGACAGCTGTGCGGCGTAACGTCGGGGTACCTGTCTGCGTCGGGATCGCCGGGACCAAGACCCTGGCGAAACTGGCGAACAAATGGGCCAAGAACAACCCGGCGTTCGACGGGGTCTGCCACTGGGACTCCGTGCCCGCAGCCGACAGGGAAGCCCTGATGCGCCGCCTGTCCGTGATCGAGATCTGGGGCGTCGCCACCCGCCTGACCAAACGCCTCAACGCCCTAGGGATCCACTCCATCCATGACCTGTCCCGGGCCGATCCGGTGATGATCCGGGACCGCTTCTCCGTCGTCATGATGCGCACCGTCCTGGAACTCCAGGGAACCCCCTGCATCCCGATGGAGGAAGAACGGATCGGCCGGGACCAGCTCATCTTCTCCCGCTCCTTCGCCACCCCCATCACCACCGCGGCGGGAATGCGGCAGGTCATGAGCGTCTACGGCCAGCAGGCCTCGGCCCGGCTGGCCAAACACGGCCTCCAGGCCAAGGTCCTCACCGCCTTCGCCGGCACTTCACACTTCAACCCCAAAGACACCGCCTACCCCTCGGTGTGCGTGCCCCTGCCGATGCCCACCGCGGACCCGGTCCTGCTCACCAAGGCAGCCCACGCACTCCTGCCCCGCATCTGCGAGGGCATCCGGTACGCCCGGGCCGGCATCATGGTCACTGACCTCCGGCCCACCGGCAACCAGGCACCCCTGGCCCTCTTCGAAAACCCCCACGAGGAACGCCACGTCGGAACCCTCCTCGAAGACGTCACCCGCCGGTACGGGCGCGGATCCATCGGCCTCGGCCACGCCGGAATCCGGGGCGGGCCGGACTGGACCATGAAACGCGACATGCTCTCCCCCCGCTACACCACCCACTGGGACGAACTCCCCCTCGTCAAAGCCGCCTAACCCAAACACGCCAGCACGACCGCACCACGAAAGAACACCACCCCATGAGCACCATCGCCGACATCGCCCCGCAGACCAACGACACACTGGTCCGACTCGACGCGGCAGGCAAACCCCTCGCCATCCGGCACGACGGACGGATCTGGCTTGTCGACCCCGCCACCGAATCCCGGCACTGGTACGGAAGAGACGCATGGTGGGACACCCGCCGCACAGCAGCCGTAGGCAGCGGCGACCTGGTCAGCATCGAATACTGGCAAGTTCAGGTCCGCTCCGGCACCCATTCCGCCCTCCGGACCGCCACGCTGCGCCGGAACCCGCTGTCCACGCACTGGCTCCTGGAAAACATCAGCGACGCCGACGAAACGACCAACGAAGAGTGACGCGCCAAACCATCAACGATCAGACGTGGGCAGGGATCCGGACGGAATTCACACTGCCAACCCTCGGGCAGGTGCGGCGCCGGCTCTTCGAGCTGATGGAAGACCCCGAACCCGTGATGCGCCAGCTCGTCCGCGTCTTCATCGACGACGGCACCTTCTGCCCCGGATTCCAGTTCCTCCCCGGCGGACAGCTCCACCCCACCGTCCTTGAGCTGTTCCAGCGTGCGATGGAGCTGCAGATCCCGCACAACTACTTCACGCTCTGGATGGTCACCCCAACCAGGGACCTTGCTGGAGCACGCCCGGTCGACCATCTGAAAGGCGGCCCCGCTCCCCTGCTCCGCGCGCTGGAATCCTACCGCTGGCGCTAACACCGACCCTTGACCGCACCGGCGGGGTGGGTAGCGTTGGCCCATGGGACTCATTTACGACAGCCCGGACCTCGCGGCTCTGACGCTGACGCGGCTCGCCGCCGAAGAATCCGAAGGACCCAGCGCCCTGGAAGGGCGCATGCTCGACTATCTGGACGACCTCGAGCAGCGCAACGGCACCGCCTTCCTGGAGCTGGTGGCCATCACCCTCGCCCGGGTGCACTTCAAATCCCTGGACGATCTGGCCCGGGCCACCGGCGACGATCCGGCAGCATTGCTGGACGCCGCCGAGGTAGAGGCGCTGGAAGGCCTCGATGGCGGCAGCTAGAGCGCCATCCGTGTCCGGGCTGCCGGCGGGCCTTGTCCCGCCGCCGAAGGTGGCCCTGGCCCGGGCCGTCACGAGGATGCCACGCGCCGGTACGTTGTCCGGGACTCTGTCCTATGAGCCCAAATGGGACGGTTACCGCTGCATCGCGATCCACGACGACCACGGGGTGACCCTGTGGTCCAGGCAGGGCAAAGAGCTCACCGGGTACTTCCCCGAACTCACGGCAGCCTTCGCATCGGAGGTCCCGCCCGGGTGCGTGGTCGACGGCGAAGCCGTGATCTGGGCCGGGGGCAGGCTGGATTTCTCCGCATTGCAGCAACGCCTGGGCGCCGGCGCTAAGACCCTCTCCGGCCTGGTCCGGCAGACCCCGGCCAGTTATGTCGCCTTCGATGTTCTGGCCGTGGCCGGACATGATGCCAGGGCGCTGCCGCTCAGTGAGCGGCGGGCGCTCCTGGAAGAACTGGCCCGCGGGTGGGCGCCTCCGCTCTCGCTCTCCCCCGCCACCACCGACCCGGACGAGGCGGCCAGGTGGTTCGAGGACTTGCCGCACACCGGGATTGAGGGACTGGTCATCAAGGGCATCGACCAGCCCTACACACCAGGTGCCCGTTCCTGGCTGAAACTCAAACACCGCGAAACCGTGGAAATCATCTGCGGAGCAGTCATCGGGCCGATCACCGAACCCCGGGAAGTCGTGGCCGGCCTTGTCCTGGACGGGGAACTGCGGATCGTCGGCAGATCCACACCGTTGAAGACGGCAGCTGCGCGGGAACTGGCGCGGTGGCTGCAACCTCCCCGCGGCGCCCACCCCTGGCCGCCCGCCGTGAAAGGCACCACCCTGGACCGGTTCAACCGCGACAAGGAACCCGTGGCGCTGACCTTGGTCGAACCTGTGGCAGTGGAAGTCTCCGCCGATACGGCCTGGTCCGGCAGGTCCTTCCGCCACCCACTCCGCGTCCTCCGCGCGAGACCGGAACTGTCCCCCACGGACATCATCCTGCCCGACATGCTGCGTCCACTTCGCCCGGCGCGAGCGAACACAGTAGAGCAGTGACCGGGCGCCGCTCCCCCGCTATCGGGGTCTATTTGGAGGCGTCGTCGAGCAGCTGCCGGAATTGTTCTTCGGTGTTGAGGGTGAGCTCCTCCCCGTTGAGGAAGAACGTGGGCGTGCCGGTGACGCCCAGAGCTGTGCCGTCGTCTACGTCTTTACGGATCCGGACCTTGGTCGCTTCGTTAGCGACGGCCGCGTCGTACTGGGTCAGGTCCAGGCCAAGTTCCTGGGCGTAGGTGCGGAACAGGGCGGCCTGGGAGTCCTGTTTTTCGCCCCAGTGCGGCTGGGTCTCGAACATCTTGGTGTCCATCTGCTCGTACTTGCCCTGCTGAGCGGCTGCTTCGACGGCCAGGGCGGCTGTGCCGGAGTTCCGGTGCCCGGGGAGAGGGAAATAGCGATGGACGAAGGTGATCCGGTCCCCGTATTCCCTTTTCAGTTCCTCCACCAGAGGCACGGCCGCGCGGCAGGATTCGCATTCGAAGTCCAGGAATTCCACGAGCTGGGCTTTTTCGGTCCCCGGGTTGGTGACCCGGTGGCTGTCTTCCCTGACCAACTGGGCGTCGCCGACCGGTTGCAGGGCCGCCGGCGCGGGCTTGGTCGTGGTGAACACGGCGTACCAGATCAAACCGGCGGCCACGACGGCTCCCAGGATGATCCAGATGATCATGCGTATTTTCCGTGCAGCGTCAGTGGTTGTGGTGGTCGGTGGAGCTTGTGTCATCAGTGGGATGCTTTCGTGGTCAGGTCGGGGCGGACGTCAATGCAGGATTGGCTTCTACGGCGGCAACGGAACGACTGTGCGGTGCTTGCCGCCCGGAGTGAGCTGCGGCAGCCCGGCGTCCCTCGTGATGGTGACACCGCCCAAACCAAAACTCGTCAACACGCGGGTTATTTCAGTGCAGGCAGCTTCCCAAACGTTCTCGGGATTAGCACCGGCGGCGGGCTGCAGCCGGAGGCTGAGGCTGTCGAGTCCTGTCTGGACAATCTGGCCGCGGGTCAGGCCCTGCACGCTGTCGAGCACTGTAGCCAGTGTCAGCGGTGTCACTGAGACGGGGAGTCCGTCGCTTCGCGGGAAGGTCAGCAGTTCCGCGGTCCGGCCCTCCACCTGGATGGCCGGTGTCGGGTCCCCGCACAGGCAGGGGTCAGGCTTTGCGGTGACGCTGTCGCCGAGGTCGTAGCGCAGGATGGGCTGGACGCGGTTGGCGAGGTTGCTCAGCAGCACGGTGTGCGAGGGCTGGCCGGGCGGGACGGGTGCGTGGTCCGCGTCGACCGGTTCCAGGATGGCCCAGTCGCTGTTGACGTGGAGCCAGCCTTCCGGGCAGCTGTAGCTCAGGAAGGGGCATTCGGTCGCCGCGTAGCCTTGACGGACCTTGGCTCCTCGGAACGCTGCGCTGATCCTGGCGTACTCTGTGGCGGGCAGGCCCTCTGCGGAGAGAATAACGGCGGCGGGCTGGATGTTCAGGCGTCCTGCTTCCTGCTCGCCTGCCAGCAGCCAGCCGGTGGAGGCGTAGGGGGCAAGAATGGCCGGTCGGAAGTCGTTCAGCAAGGCGACGAGGTCCGGCATGGGCGTCTGGACCGGGAACACGCCCACACTGCGCCGGGCTGGCCCCTTTCGGAGTGAGGCCGCGGCCGCTGCCGAGGCGAAGTGGCCGCCGGTCGCGATGACCATGGCTATCCGCCCGCGGCCGCGGATGATCCCTGCGAGGTCTGCTGGTGAGAGCCAGGAGCTGAGCATCCGGAACGTCAGGGCCTGGGCGACGGCGAGGGATGTGGTGTCGAGCAGGAACAATCCCCGGGTGCCGGTGGTCCCGGACGTAGTGGCGAGGGTATAGCGGTTGAGAAATTTCTCGCCGACCAGTGAGGGGTCTGCAGCGAACGTCTGGGTTTCTTCCAGGGTGATGGCGGGGTCTGTGGGCCAGTCATCGAAATGGGCCATCAGGTCGGCCTTGTTCGTCACCGGCAGCAGGCGCGGGTCGGTGACCCGGGCCGGCAGGCCCTGATAAAGCCGGCGGTAAAACGGTGAGCATGTCCGCGCGTGGGTGACCATCTCTGAGAGTCGCTGCCGTTGCCGCCGCATGATGCCGGCGCTGCCCTGTTTCCGGGCGGTGCGGGCATCGAGCAACAGACGGAACGGTGTTTCTCTCATGGTTTCTCCTGACTCTGGCGGCGCGTGCTATAACTGCTCAGGTGCTGAACAGCCGTGACACGACGCCGGAGCTGATGAGGATGAACAGGCCCAGCCCGATGAAGACACCGGGGACCAGCCAGTGTTCGATCCTTTCGAGGGTTTCGGTGACCTTCGGGTGGGTGCCGACGACGCGTCCGAGTGCGCACCACACGGCGACCAGGATCAGGAACACCATGATGGTCACAACGGTGTCCTGGGTGCCCATGGTGCGGAAGATCGGGGTGTAGATCGCGATGTTATCGGCGCCGTTGGCGATGGTGATGCCAGCGACGCTGGCCAGACCGACTGCAGTGAATGACCCCTCCGCCTCCTCCTCCCCTCGAGTCCGCAGGAACCGGATCAGCCCGACCACGCCGATGGCCAGCGGGACCAGGCCGAGCCATCCCACCCATTCATCCGGGACGAGGGTCAGCCCGAGGGCCGCCAGGACGCTGATGCCGACCAGGGTGATGAACCCCAGATATTGCCCGCCGACGATCTCCCAGGGCCGCGGCCTGCCTTTGGCGGAGGCCAGGAACAGGACGGTCAGAACGACGATGTCGTCAATGTTGGTGGCGGCGAACATCGCCGCCGCGGCCGCGATGGTGGCAAGCATGAGTGGGTCCTTTCCAGGGCCTGCGCGGCCGGCGAAGCGGAAGAGAGTTTTATTCGCCGGTCCGTGCCCGCGGGGACAGGATTGTGCCGAGGACCAGAAGTGCTATCCCGGTGGTGACGAACACGTCCGCGAGGTTGAAGGTGGGGAACCAGCCGCTGTGCAGGTAGTCCACGACACCGCCCCCGTCGAGCCGGTCAATGAAGTTTCCGGCAGCGCCGCCGAGCAGCATGGCCGCTCCGGCCCGGGACAGTCCGGTCATGGCAGGGGCGGCGGAGACGGTGTACCAGATCAGAGCTGCAATGATCAGCCCGGTGGCGGCGATGACGACCCAGGGGGCAAGGTCCGCACCGAGACTGAATGCGACACCGCGGTTGTAGAGCAGCTTGATGTTGATCGGCCCCAGCTCGGTCGCCGTGCCGGTGGAGAGCAGGGCTTCGGCGAGGGCTTTGAGGACCAGGTCGGCCGCAGCCAGGACGGCTGCCCAGAGCAGCAGCACCGTCCTGAACCGTCGTGCCGTCCGGGCCGGTACGACCGGAGGGGCTGCGGCTTCGGCGCTCATGCTGCCGGTTCCAGTGCGGGGGCGGACCGGGCGTGGCTGAGCGCGGTCTTGCCGCTGAGCCGGCCTGCCCGGACGCCGTTGGCAATCACGACGATTTCGGCCAGTTCGTGGATCAGGACCACGGCAGCCAGGCCGAGCATGCCGAACAGCGCCAGCGGGATCAGCACGGCGATCAGCAGCAGGGACAGGCCCACGTTCTGGAGCATGATGCGCCGGGTTCTGCGCGCGTGGTCCAGTACCTGGGGCAGGTGATTCAGGTCCTCGCCCATTAGGGCGATGTCGGCGGTTTCGATCGCGACGTCGGTGCCCATGGCTCCCATCGCGATGCCGGTGTCGGCGGTCGCGAGGGCCGGGGCGTCGTTGACGCCGTCCCCGACCATGGCGGTGGGCTGGCGGGCCTTGAGCGTGCGGATGATCTCCGCCTTGTCCTCGGGGCGGAGGTCGGCGTGGACCTCGGTGATGCCCGCGGCCTTACCCAGCGCGGTGGCGGTGATGAGGTTGTCTCCGGTAAGCATCGCAGTGGTGTAGCCGGATGCAGTGAGCCGGGCGATGACCTCGCGGGCTTCGGGTCGCAGCTCGTCGCGGACCGCGATGGCTCCGATGACCTGGCCGTCGTCCTCGATCAGGACTGCGGTCGCGCCGGCGTGCTGCATCCGCTCGACCTCGGAGGTCAGGGGGCCGGCGTCGATCCAGCCGGGCCGGCCGAGACGGACGGTCCTGCCCTCGAGCTGGCCTTCCAGGCCCGCGCCGGGGATGGTGTCGACGTCGGTGACGGCCGCCCGGTCCGGTGTCGCGGCGAGAATGGCGCGGGCCAGCGGGTGTTCGCTGCGGGCCTCCAATCCGGCGGCAAGGGCCAGGACCTGGTCCCTGGTCGCGGTTCCGGTCGCGGCGACGTCAATCACGGCGGGCTTGTTCCGGGTCAGGGTTCCGGTTTTGTCCAGTGCGATGGTGCGGATTTTGCCGAGGGTTTCCAAGGCGCCGCCGCCCTTAATGAGCACGCCGATGCGGCTGGCCGCCCCGACGGAGGCGACGACCGTGACAGGGACGGAGATGGCCAGGGCGCATGGCGAGGCTGCGACCAGGACGACGAGGGCACGTTCGAACCACAGCAGCGGTTCCCCGACGATGAAGCCGAAAACGATGATCAGGGCGGCGGCGATCAGGATGCCGGGGACGAGCTTGCTGGCGATCGAGTCGGCCAGGCGCTGGCCCGGGCCCTTGCGGGACTGCTCGGCCTCCACGATGTGCACAATCCTGGCCAGCGAGTTGTTCTCCGCGGTGCTGGTCACTTCGACCTCGAGCGGGCCGGTACCGTTGATCGCCCCGGCGTAGACCTCGCTGCCCGGGCCGGCCTCGACCGGAACGGATTCGCCGGTCAGCGCCGAGGTGTCCAGGGACGTACGGCCGGTAATGATTCTGCCGTCGGTGGCCAGACGCTCCCCGGGCCGGACAACCATCCTGTCCCCGGGAATGAGTTCTGCCGGGGCGACGGTGACTTCGGTGCCGTCGCGCAGGACGGTCGCCTCGGCCGGGACCAGGTCCAGCAGGGCGCGCAGGCCGCGCCGGGTCTTCGCCAGCGAATACTCCTCAAGGCCTTCGGAGATGGCGTAGAGGAAGGCCAGCATGGCCGCCTCCTCGAACTGCCCGAGGGCGACAGCGCCGGCGGCGGCAATCGTCATCAGCGTCCCGACCCCGATCTTGCCCTTGACCAGGCGCCGCAGGGTGGAAGGAACGAACGTCCACGCGGCAACCAGCAGCGCCAGGATCTCCAGGGGAAGGGTCAGCCACACCGGCCCGCCGGCCAAGGAGGCGATCCACGCCGCGAGGAGCAGGACACCGGAAACGGCGGCTGCCCTGACCTCGGTGACCTGCCAGAAACCTACGGCTTCCTCCGCCTCTTCGGACTCGCCGGTCCCGGTCTTCTCGTCGCTGCAGCCGCAGGCATCACTCATCGTGTGTTCTCTTCCGTCAGGGGGGCACCCGTACTGCCGGTGCCGTAGTTCGGGCACAGGCTGACCGCGTTGCCGGTGGCGGCAAGCAGGATCTCAGCCTGGGCGAGCACGTCCATCAGTTCAGGGCGGGACAGCGAGTAGTACACGCTGCGGCCCTGGACCCGGCCTTCGACCAGGCCGCAATCACGCAGGCATGCCACGTGGGCTGAGACGGTGGACTGGGCCAGGCCCAGTTCTGCCGTGAGGTCACCGACGCGGACCTCGCCGCCGGCCATCCGCTTCACAATGCTCAACCGGGTCTGGTCGCTAAGGGAATGGAACAGCGCCGCCGCGGGACTGAGCTGGCTGCAAGGGTCAGCGGAAACAGGTTCAATCGTCATACGACGATAATAGCGCATATTTATGCTGTCATCGCCGCAATGCTGTAACGTCAGAAAAGATGCCCGTCACGGTCCCCACGGTGCTGGCGCTCCGACACAGCCGGGACATTCTGCGCGGACTGTGCCCCAACGGGGGCCGTGCTGCTGCCCCTTGGGCAGGGCTTCATACACAATGACCCAGGAGACACCCGATGAGCATTGGCGGATATTTCGCCGAAATGGTGCAGTCCGGCGCCCTGCTGGTGGCCATGCCACTGGCGATGACCGCCGGGACTGTCTCCTTCATCTCCCCCTGCATCCTTCCACTGGTGCCCGGGTACCTGGGGTACGTCTCCGGGCTGACCGACCCGTCACGGCCGGACAACCGGCGGCGGGTCCTGACCGGGGTCGGTCTGTTCATCCTTGGCTTCGCCGCAGTGTTCACCCTGTACGGTGCGGCGTTCGGGGTGATCGGCGGCTGGCTCGTGCAGTGGCAGGGCACACTGATCCGTTCCCTGGGCGTGTTCGTCGTCCTGATGGGACTCGTCCTCGTCGGCAGCCTCTCCTTCCTCCAGAGCACCCGCCAGCTCTCCTTCCGGCCGCGGACTGGCCTCGCCGGAGCCCCTCTGCTCGGTGTCATCTTCGGCCTCGGATGGACACCCTGCATGGGGCCCACGCTCAGCGCGGTCCTGGCGCTGAGCACCACCACCGGGGATCCCTGGCGGGGTGCCCTGCTGGGTTTCATCTATTGCCTGGGACTGGGAATCCCCTTTGTCCTTGTCGCCCTGGGCCTGAACTGGGTCACCAGAACCCTGGGTTTCATCCGCCGGCACATCCGCACCTTCAACATCATCGGCGGATCCCTCCTCATCCTCGTCGGACTCCTGATGGTCTCCGGAGTATGGATGCTCTGGATCTACCAGCTGCAGAACCTCGCCGCGACCATCACCACCCCTGTCTAAACGCAAGGACCGGATCATGAACACCCAACCACCCGCACGCTCAGCCCCTGGTGCATCCTTGCCAGGCCGGCGCAGCCTCCTGCTGGGCATCGCGTCCGGTGCCCTGCTCGTGGCCGGCTGCACACCCACACCCCCGGATTCCCTGGCCGCGCAGGCCCGGGCCGGGGATAACAAAAATTACATCGCCGGCGACGGCTCGGTCTCCGAATACGCCCCCAACGACAGAGGCGCCCCTGTCGAGATGGAGGGCCCGCTCTACGACGGCACCATCGTCAATTCCACGGCCTGGCGGGGATCGGTGACGGTTCTGAACGTCTGGTACGCCGCATGCGCACCCTGCCGCACCGAAGCCCCGACTCTGGAAGCCCTGTATCAGGAACACAAGAGCGAGGGAGTGCTCTTCTACGGAATCAACCTGCGCGACACCGCCGCCACAGCCGCCGCCTTCGAGCGCACCTTCGGCACCACCTATCCCAGCTTCAACGACGCCAACGGGGCAATCCTGCTCGCCTTGGCCGACTACGTTCCCCCGCGCGCGGTACCGACAACCCTCGTCCTGGACAAACAAGGCAGAGTCACCGCACGTGTGCTCGGCATCGCCGAGAAAAGTACACTCAAGGCCTTAATCGGCAGTGTGCTGAAGGAATCCTGACGCCCAACAGCGTCAGGGAGCCCGACTTTCCTCCGCGCCGTCCTCATGTCCGCCTCCACCACCGTGGTCGCCCAGCTGATGCCGTTCAGCCGTCTTTGAGCCGACGCCCACCTGGGAGGTTTTCACCCCAAGATGGGTACATCGCACCGTCATTGTGTTCAGCTTCGCGGCGGGCCGTCTCTGCCTCGATAGCTTTCGCCACGAAGTGACTCCAGGTGTTATCCCCTTCGGCATAGCTGGTAGCCCGGTACGCGGCCCGCGCCCGGTTCCGCAGCGCGGCGGGGATGCTCACCGTCATATTCGCTGTTTCAGTTTCTTTGGGTTCAGCCTTCTTTGGGGTCTCCGGGCGGTGTCCGGGGAGCATCCGTGCCAGCGGCGCCTCGGCGGCCGGCGCTGGCGTGCGACGCGGGGGCAAACCGAGCGCGGGTCGGCTGGGTGTTGGTTCGGCGCTCACGCGTTGACCTCCTGGGATTCTGCGACGGCGATCCGACGAGTCACTTCCATGGCGACTGCATGGAGATCTTCCGCCACGCTGGAAGCCGACTTCGGCCCGGCATTGCCGGCCTTGGCTTCACCGCGCAGGACCTCCCACCATTTCGGTCCCTTGCTGAGTTCCCGCTCGAGCTCGTGGGCCAGCAATCCACGCTCACGGCACGCCTGGGCAGTGGCCTCCGCGTGGCGGATGCTCATCGGGAACAACACTTCGTCTGTCCCAAAATCGGCGGTGAGGTGGTCGCGGGTGACCTTGTGAACCTGCTTGGAATTCGTACCTGTACCGACGAGGACGACGCCCAGCAGGTCCAGAGAAGGATTGAGGCCGACGACGCTGTCCATGCGTGCCGCGACGGCGGCGACACCCTTACGGCTGGACATATCTGTCTTCAGCGGCACCAGTGCGTAACGGGCGGCAGCTACCGCGGCAGCCTGCAGAGGCTCATTTCCAGGCGGACAGTCCAGCAGAACCAGATCGTACTCCCCCGCGACGCTGGCAAGCAGTTTGGCCAAAGCCAGCTGCGCAGCATCACGATCCTTCTGGGCTTTGGCTCCAAGGAATGCCGCAGCATCGTCTAGATGGGGGCCGCCGGCAATGACATCCAGGTTGGGTCGGACGTCGGCCAGCAGGTCGGGTTCTCCCCCGAAACATAGCGAAGCCGCCAGACTTCTGCCGCCGTCACCTTGGTCGGCGTAGCCAAGGTCCTCGGCGAGGTTTCCTTGAGGGTCGAGATCCACGAGAAGCACACGCGATCCGCCCTCGGCAAGGAGTCCGCCTACGTTGGCCACCAGGCTGGTCTTGAAGACACCTCCTTTGCCGTTGATTACCGCGATAACGCGGCTAAGGGCACCGCGGTCCAGATCGTGTTTCATCAAATCCCCTTCCAAAGTGATTCCAGCGTAGCCAGCAACACTGGTTTAACTTGTGAAGCTGGTTTCCGTGTCATCGCTTTTTTCACTTGTGAATCCAGCGAAACATGTGAATCAAGTGAATACTTAATCACTTTGTTTGCTGGTTTCACTTGCTTTACAAGCAAACCCAACAAACCTGCCACATCAGGGCACGCAGATACATCCCCGACGTCTGCGCGCGGCGCAGCGTCATGCCACTCGCCACAACGTCCCGCCCCAGTCCAGTTCGCTTTCCGAGGGAGGGATCCAGTAGAGGTCCAAGTCGGGGTCTGCCACTTCGTATTCTGAAAGTTCAGGTACCAGGTTTCGGTCGAGCCATGCGTGCCAGGCTGCGCGCTGCTTTCGATGGCGGCTGATCTGCTCGGCAGCATCGTCAAGTGCCCCGAGCCGGCGGGCTAGCGCCGTCAGGCTGGTCCCGGCCGTAATTCTCCATTGCCCGTACCGACGTTCGATCATGTTAAAGCTGCTCATGGCGCCTAGGGCCGTCTCGACGGCTGTACGGCTGAGTCCTGTGGAAC